>JBBSCV010000259.1:0-6120 GCA_038249925.1 Burkholderiales bacterium | reverse complement strand
CCCACGATCCAGCCCCAATTGCCGATTTGGCCGCTGATGGAGAAGGTGATGAGGAACAGCGCGAGCAGGATGCGGAAAACGCGGTCTGAGCCGGACATATTCTTGGAAAGCATGGCGTTCTCTTTCGGTGGTTGGGCGTTGATGGGTTGCGGTCGTGTTGGGTGTCTTGGGTGTCCGCGTCGCGCCGCGAAGCGAATTCTGACGCCGACATGGCCACTTTGCCCAGCCGGGTTCAGCCTGGGGTCGTCAGCAATTTCAGCTGCGCCAGCCAGGCGAAGGCGTGGCTGCGGTGAGTGCCGCACATCTCGGGCGGTGGCTGCAGCGATGCGCAGACCGCAGGCCGGTCGGGCAGGCCGAACAGGCGACAGCGTTGGGTTTCATCAAGCTGCACGTGATCGAAGGCGGGGTGCAGCACGCGCCGCAGTCGGGGCGGCAGTCCATGCCGGCGATGCTGGCGCCGGGCTCGTAAAATCGGGATTACCGATAAGTTACGCGATGGGTTTTCCGATGGGTTTCCCCAAAAACGGCCGTCTGGCCGTCCGGGCCGACCTGCCTCGTGTTTCGCCGTAGAGGTCTGCCATGCTGCACCCGCAAGAATTTGATGTCATCGTGGTCGGTGGTGGCCACGCCGGCACCGAAGCCGCGCTGGCCGCTGCCCGGATGGGCTGCCGAACTTTGCTGCTGACGCACAGCATCGAGACCCTGGGGCAGATGAGTTGCAACCCCAGCATCGGCGGCATCGGCAAGGGTCACCTGGTGAGGGAAATCGACGCGCTGGGCGGGGCGATGGCCGCAGCCACCGACGAAGCGGGCATCCAGTTTCGCATCCTGAACGGCAGCAAGGGCCCGGCGGTGCGCGCCACGCGCGCCCAGGCCGACCGCGTGCTCTACCGCGCGGCCATCCGCCAGCGGCTTGAAAACCAAGCCAACTTGTGGCTGTTTCAGCAGGCGGTCGACGACCTCGTTCTCGAAGGCGACCGCGTGGTGGGCGCGGTGACGCAGATCGGCCTGCGCTTCCGTTCGCGTGCGGTGGTGCTGACGGCGGGCACCTTTCTCGATGGGCGCATTCACGTCGGCCTGCAGAACTACAGCGCCGGCCGCGCGGGTGACCCCCCGTCGGTGAGCTTGTCAGCGCGGCTGAAGGAGCTGAAGCTGGCGCAAGGCCGGCTGAAGACGGGCACACCGCCGCGCATCGACGGGCGCAGCATCGATTTTTCGAAGCTGCAGGAACAGCCGGGTGACCTCGACCCGGTGCCGGTGTTCAGTTTCTTGGGCACCGCCGAGCAGCATCCACGCCAGGTGCCTTGCTGGATCACGCACACCAACGAGCGCACGCACGAAATCATCAAGAGCGGCTTCGATCGCAGCCCGATGTTCACCGGCGTCATCGAAGGCGTGGGCCCTCGCTACTGCCCCAGCATCGAAGACAAGGTCAGCCGCTTTGCCGACAAGACCAGCCACCAAATCTTTCTGGAACCCGAGGGCCTGACCACGCACGAGTTCTACCCTAACGGCATCAGCACGTCTTTGCCCTTCGATGTGCAATTGGCGGCGGTGCGTTCGATGGTGGGCATGGAGAACGCGCACATCCTGCGCCCCGGCTATGCCATCGAGTACGACTTCTTCGACCCGCGAGAGTTGAAACCGACTTTCGAGACCCGGGCGCTGAAGGGTTTGTTCTTCGCCGGCCAGATCAATGGCACCACGGGTTACGAAGAGGCCGCAGCGCAAGGCTTGTTCGCCGGCGTCAATGCCGCGCTGCAGGTGTTGGGCAGAGAAGGCTGGCTGCCACGTCGCGACCAGGCCTACCTGGGCGTGCTGGTGGACGACTTGACCAGCAAGGGCGTGACCGAGCCGTACCGCATGTTCACGAGCCGCGCAGAGTACCGGCTGCAGCTGCGTGAAGACAATGCCGATTTGCGCTTGACCGCAACCGGGCGTGAACTGGGCCTGGTCGACGACACGCGATGGGCGGCCTTCGAGACCAAGCGTGAACGGTTGGAGCAAGAGGCGCAGCGCCTGCGCTCCACATGGGTGCGCCCGGCGACGGTGCCGGCGGCCGATGCAGAGCGCCTGGTGGGCAAGGCGCTGGAGCACGAGTACCCGCTGGAAGAGCTGCTGCGCAGGCCGGGCGTCGGCTTCGACGCGGTGTGTGCCATCGCTGCCGTGGGCGGCGCGTCTGATAGCCACCGTGTTTCACGTGAAACATTGCGGGCGGCCTGGGGTGCGCGCGAGGCCGATGCCATCATCGAGCAGACTGAGATCCGCATCAAGTACGCCGGCTACATCGACAAGCAAAACGATGAGGTCGAACGCACTGCGACGCTGGAGAACCTGAAGCTGCCCGAGCAACTGGACTACACCAGTGTCAGCGCGCTGTCGTTCGAAGTGCGACAAACGTTGTCACGTCACCGGCCGCAGACCCTGGGCCAGGCATCACGCATCTCTGGCGTGACGCCGGCCGCCATCTCGCTGCTGCTGGTGCATTTGAAGAAGAGCCGAGCCGCCGGGTTTGGCCAGGCGCCTGCCGGCTCTCAAGCCGCATGAGCCTTGTCGTGCAAGACGCGATTGCCGCACTGTGCAGGCAATGCGGTTTGCCTTCCAGCGACGTACAAGTGAAGGCGCTCGCCGACTATTTGTCGCTGCTGCAGCGCTGGAACGGCACCTACAACTTGACGGCGGTTCGCGACCCTCGAGCCATGCTCACCCAGCACCTGGCTGACTGTCTGGCCATCATTGCGCCGCTGCAGCGCCACGCCGAAGCGGGCCGTTTGTTGGATGTGGGCAGCGGCGGCGGCCTGCCGGGTGTGGTGATTGCGACCTTGCTGCCGGGCTGGCAGGTGACCTGTGTCGATTCGGTCGGCAAGAAGATGGCATTCGTGCGGCAGGTGGCGGGAGCCTTGCCGCTGCCCAACCTGCACGCAGTACATGCCCGCGTCGAGCAGCTGCAGTTGCCGCCCTTCGACGTGATCACGTCGCGAGCTTTTGCCTCGCTGGCCGACTTTACGCGGCTGACTCGCCTGCACTTGGCGCGAGGCGGTGTTTGGTTGGCCATGAAGGGCAGGGCCCTCGACGACGAAGTGGCTGAGCTGCCCGCCGACGTGGAGCTGTTTCACGTGGAACACCTTGCTGTTCCGGGGCTGGATGCTCAGCGATGTCTGGTCTGGATGCGTCCTGCAGCTCCCGTCGATATCCAGGCCCGAATCTAGGCTACGCTTCTCTCCACCCAGAACAAGAAGATTTCTGCATGCTCGGCATTGGCGACTTTGGCGCTTACTGCGCTGCCATCCTGCTTTTCCTCGCCTTGCCCGGCCCGGGCACGTTTGCGTTGCTCACCTCCACCGCCAAAGGCGGGGTGCGGGGCGGCGCGGCGGCCACCTGGGGCTTGATTGCGGGTGACCAGGTGCTGCTGTGGCTGGCTGTGGCGGGCGTGGCCGCACTGCTGGCCGCGAACCCCATGGTCTTTCAGGGCGTGCAGTATCTCGGCGCAGCCTATCTCGTGTGGCTGGGCATGAAGTTGATCTTCGCCAAGCCCGGTGAAGCGCCCCCTATCCGCATCGAGCCCCACCACTATGCGAGGCAGGCGTTCTTCATCACGCTGATGAACCCCAAGGCCATCGTCTTCTACATGGCCTTCTTCCCGCTGTTCATCGACCCCGCACAGCATCGCGGCGCCATCACTTTCGCGGCCATGGCTGCCACCATCGCCGCCATCAGCGCCTTCTACTGCCTGAGCTTGGTGGTCGTCTCTGCCGTCATCGGTGCTCGGCTGAAGGCTCACGCCGGGTTCGGCAGGGTGCTGGAGCGTCTGGCCGGCATCTTTCTCGTCGGCTTCGGCATTCGTCTGGGTACGCAGTGACAGCCGCCGTGAAAGTTGCCCCGAAAACCCCGCGCATCTTTTGCGTCGCCAACCAGAAGGGCGGCGTCGGCAAGACCACGACCACGGTGAACCTGGCTGCAGGCTTGGCGCAGATCGGCCAGCGTGTGCTCGTCGTCGACCTGGACCCCCAAGGCAACGCCACCATGGGTTCCGGCATCGACAAGCGGGCGCTGCAGCTCAGCGTCTACGACGTGCTGTTGGAAGAGGCGGGCATTGCTGAAGCCCGGCAGCCCAGCCCCAAGGGCGGCTACATGGTGCTGGGTGCCAACCGCGAACTCGCCGGCGCCGAGGTGGAACTGGTGCAGCTCGAGCGGCGCGAACAGCGGCTGAAGCTGGCGCTGTCGGCCGTGGCCGCCGATCATGATTTCGTGTTGATCGATTGCCCGCCCAGCCTGAGCCTGCTGACGCTGAACGGCCTGTGCGCAGCGCACGGCGTGGTGGTGCCGATGCAGTGCGAATATTTCGCGCTGGAAGGTCTGTCGGACCTCGTCAACACCATCAAGCAGGTGCACGCCAACTTGAACGCCCAGTTGCAGATCATCGGCCTGCTGCGCGTGATGTTCGACCCGCGCATCACACTGCAGCAGCAGGTGAGTGAACAACTCAAGACGCATTTTGGCGACAAGGTCTTCGACACCGTCATTCCGCGCAATGTGCGCCTGGCCGAGGCGCCCAGCTATGGCGAGCCGGGTGTCACCTTCGACCCTGCCAGCAAGGGCGCTGTCGCTTTCGTCGAATTTGCGAAAGAGATGGTCAAGCGGCTCGGCTGACTTCGGCAGCCTGCAGACTGAAGACCCGGACTCGGACTCGGATCCGGACTCAGGCCCAGCCTACAGCCCCAGCGCCTCGTCGAGGCCCAGGTGCACGTTCATGGCTTGCACCGCAGCGCCGCTGGCGCCCTTGCCCAGGTTGTCCAGGCGCGCCATCAGCACCGCCTGGCTGTCGCTTGCGAAGACGAAGATGTCGACACGGTTCGTGTCGTTGCACCCTTGAACGTCGAAAAAGCCCTCTTCCAGCGTCGCCGCGTCGCGCAGCGGCATCACTCGAATGAAACGCTCGCCGGCATAGTGCGCTTCGAAGGCGCTTTGCAGCGCTTCGGCCGTCCGGCCCAAGTTGGCCAGCGACAGCGGCACGCTCACCGACAGCCCCTTGTAGAAGTTGGCAACGATGGGCTGGAAGACAGGCGGCTGCTTCAGACCGGTGTGCGCCGCCATCTCTGGCAGATGCTTGTGCGCCAGCGTCAGGGCGTAAGGGCGCGGCGATGTGAGCGCCGGCTCTGTCGGCAAGGCCTGATATTGCTCGATCATCTTCTTGCCGCCGCCCGAGTAGCCGGTGATCGACGTGGCCGCCACCACGGTGCTCGCCGGTACCAGGCCGGCATCCACCAGCGGGCGCAGCAGCAGGATGAAGGCGCTGGCGTGGCAGCCAGGGTTCGCAATGCGCTTGCTGTTGCGGATGGCTTCGCGTTGTTGCGGCGCCAGTTCGGGCAGGCCGTAGGCCCAGCCCGGCACGGTGCGGTGGGCGGTGCTGGCGTCGATAAGGCAGGTGTCGGGGTTGTCGACCATCGCCGCAGCTTCGCGCGAGGCGGCGTCGGGCAGGCAGAGAAAGGCCACGTTTGCGGCGTTCAACAGACGCGCTCGCTCGGCGTTGTCCTTGCGCTTGTCAGCGGCGATGCGCAGCACTTCGATGTCGGGCCGCGCCGCCAGGTACTCGTGGATGCGCAGGCCGGTCGTGCCTTCCTGGCCGTCGACGAAGACTTTGGTGGTCATGCTGAACCTCTCGCACACAATGTCGCTGCCATGCAGCAAGGATACAGGCCATGAATGACGCGCCCCGTGTGCTGCTGCTGCCGGGTTGGCTCGATTCCGGCCCGGCGCACTGGCAAACGCGCTGGGAAATTCGGCACGGTTTCGAGCGGGTGCAGCAGTCAGACTGGCAGTGGCCGCGCCGCGGTGACTGGATGGCGCGGCTGGAAGAAGTGCTGCTCGCCGAGCGCGGTGCTGACAGTGCACCGCCGCAGCGCCGCGCGGTGCTGGTGGCGCACAGCCTGGGTTGCCACCTGGTGGCCGCCTGGGCGGCACACAGCCGGCACACGGCAATGGTCATGGGCGCCTTGCTCGTGGCGCCGCCCGACACCGAGCGGCACGACATGCCGCCGCAGCTTCACAACTGGCGGCCCGCACTACGCCAGCGCCTGCCCTGGGCCACTACTGTGCTGTTCAGCGAAGACGACCCGTACT
>JBBSCV010000258.1:0-6132 GCA_038249925.1 Burkholderiales bacterium | reverse complement strand
CGAGATCGCGCCTGAGCCCAGCCCGTAAACTCGACCGTCCCTCATCGGCGCGCCCACGACCCCATGCTGACCTTCCAGCAGATCATCCTCAAGCTGCAGAGCTACTGGGACGCCCAGGGCTGTGCCTTGCTGCAACCCTACGACATGGAAGTCGGCGCCGGCACCAGCCACACCGCCACCTTCCTGCGAGCCCTCGGGCCCGAGCCCTGGAAAGCCGCCTACGTGCAGCCCAGCCGCCGCCCGAAAGACGGGCGCTATGGCCACAACCCCAACCGCCTGCAGCACTACTACCAGTACCAGGTGGTGCTGAAGCCGGCGCCTTCGAACATTCTCGAGCTGTACCTCGGCAGCCTGGAAGCGCTGGGCTTCGACCTCAAGAGCAACGACGTGCGTTTCGTCGAAGACGACTGGGAGAACCCCACGCTGGGCGCCTGGGGCCTGGGCTGGGAGGTCTGGTTGAACGGCATGGAAGTCACGCAGTTCACCTACTTCCAGCAGGTGGGCGGCATCGACTGCAAGCCCATCACGGGCGAGATCACCTACGGCCTGGAGCGCCTGGCGATGTACCTGCAGGGCGTGGACAACGTCTACGACCTGCAGTGGACCAAGAGCTTGAAGTATGGCGACGTGTACCACCAGAACGAGGTGGAGCAGAGCACCTACAACTTCGAGCACAGCGATGTCGACTTCCTGCTGCAGGCTTTCAACGCGCACGAAAAGCAGGCCCAGTACCTGATGACGCAGAACCTGGCCCTGCCCGCCTATGAACAGGTGTTGAAGGCGGCGCACAGCTTCAACCTGCTGGACGCACGCGGCGCCATCAGCGTGACGGAGCGCGCGGCCTACATTGGCCGCATCCGCAACCTGGCGCGCAGCGTGGCGCACAGCTACCTCGACAGCCGCGCCCGGCTGGGCTTTCCGATGGCGCCCAAGGCCTGGGCCGACGAGGTGCTCGTGAAGATGGCCGAACAAGCGGCGAAGCAGACCGCAAAGCAGACCGCAAAGCAGGCCGCCTGACCATGCACCCAGAAGAAAAGAACCTGCTCGTCGAACTCTTCGTCGAAGAGCTGCCGCCCAAGGCCTTGAAGAAACTCGGCGAGGCTTTTGCGCAATTGCTGTCCGATGGCTTGAAGGCCCAGGGTCTGGCGCCGGCGACTGCGCTGGTGGCCTCGTTTGCCTCACCGCGCCGCCTGGCCGTCCACGTGAGCCATGTCGCCGCCAAGGCCGCCGACAAGGCGCAGCAGATCAAGCTGATGCCTGTGGCCGTGGCGCTCGGTGCCGACGGCCAGCCCACGCCCGCACTGCTGAAGAAGCTGGGCGCGTTGGGCCTGGATGCCCAGGTGCTGCCGCAGCTGAAGCGCGCGCCCGACGGCAAGGCCGAGGCGCTGTTTCTCGACAGCGTGGTGCCCGGCGCCACGCTGGCCGAAGGCCTGCAGAAAGCGCTGGGCGAAGCGCTGGCGAAGCTGCCGATTCCGAAGGTCATGCAGTACCAGCTGGAGCACGGTCTGGATGGCGAAGGCGGCGAAAGTTTCCAGCCCGGCTGGACCAGCGTGAACTTCGTGCGCCCGGCTCACGGCCTGGTGGCGCTGCACGGCGCTGATGTCGTGCCGGTCTCCGCACTGGGCCTGCAGGCCGGCCGCAGCACGCGCGGCCACCGTTTCGAGGCGCCGCAGCCCACCGTGGTGCTGCGCGACGCCGACAGCTACGCCAGCCAGCTGCTGGATGAAGGCGCCGTCCTCGCCAGCTTCGAGGGCCGCCGCGCCGAGATCGTGCGCCAGCTCTCGGAAGCGGCGGCGCGCGAAGGTCTGCGCCCCATCGAAGACGAGGCCCTGCTCGACGAGGTGACGGGCCTGGTCGAGCGGCCGAACGTGCTGCTGTGCCGCTTCGAGCCCGAGTTCCTGGCCGTGCCGCAGGAATGCCTGATCCTGACGATGAAGGCCAACCAGAAGTACTTCCCGCTGCTGGGGGCCGATGGCCGCCTGACGGAGCGCTTTCTGGTGGTCAGCAACATCAGCCCGGCCGATGCCTCGCGCGTGGTGCAGGGCAACGAACGTGTCGTGCGCCCGCGCCTGGCCGACGCCAAGTTCTTCTTCGATCAGGACCGCAAACGCACGCTGGAAAGCCGCGTGCCGCAGCTCGCCCAGGTCGTGTACCACGGCAAGCTCGGCAGCCAGGGTGAGCGTGCCGAGCGTGTACGCGCCATCGCGCATGCCATCGTCAACCAGCTGCGTCTGGCCACGCTGCCCTACACCGTGGACGCCAAGGACAGCTTCGACGTGCTGGACAGCAAGGTGCAGCAAGCGGCCTTGCTGGCCAAGACCGATTTGCTCACCGACATGGTGGGCGAGTTCCCCGAGTTGCAGGGCGTCATGGGCGGCTATTACGCACGCCATGAAGGCCTGCGCGACGGCGTGGCCATTGCCATCGAAGACCACTACAAGCCGCGCTTTGCCGGTGACGTGCTGCCGCGCAACCACACCGGCACCGTGCTGGCGCTGGCCGACAAGCTGGAAACGCTGGTGGGCCTGTTCGGCATCGGCCAGCTGCCCACGGGCGACAAGGACCCGTTCGCGCTGCGCCGCCATGCGCTGGGCGTGGTTCGCACCCTGGTCGAGAAGAACCTGGCGCTGGAACTGCCCGCGCTGGTGCGCAGCGCGGTGCCGGCTTTCGGCGAATTGATCACCGACCCCACTGCCGCACTGCTGGACTTCTTTGCCGACCGCCTGGCCGTGAACCTGCGCGACCAGGGCTACAGCGCGCAAGAGGTCGATGCCGTGCTGGCGCTGCACCCGGCTCACCTGGGCGACGTGCCGCGGCGGCTGGCGGCGGTGCGGGCCTTCGCAAGGCTGCCCGAGGCACCGGCGCTGGCCGCCGCCAACAAGCGGGTGGGCAACATCCTGAAGAAGAGCGAAGACGCACCGGCAGAGACCGTGGACAGCGCGCTGCTGACCGAGGGCGCCGAGGCTGCGCTGGCGCATGCACTGCACAGCACCGCACCGCTGGCCGATGCCGCCTTCGACCGCGGTGACTACACCGCCAGTCTGCAGGCGCTGGCCGCGCTGAAGGCGCCGGTGGACCGTTTCTTCGAAGACGTGATGGTCAACGCCGAAGAACCCGCGCTGCGCCGCAACCGGCTGGCGCTGCTGGGCCGGTTGCACCGTGCGATGAACCGCGTGGCCGATCTTTCGCGGCTCGCGTCATGACGAGCTTGCGGCTTATCGCTGCGCGCCTTCGCCAACCGTCGTGGCGGCCCGGGTCCGCGCGGGGCGGCCCTGCGCTGACCGGTTCATGGTGAGGTCTGCCATGCACACGGTGCCGCTGGTGATCCTCGGCCGTGACGGCATCCTCAACGAGTTCCGCGAAGGCCACGTCACCGAGCCCGAGGAATGGGTGCCGGTGGCGGGCGCGCTGGAAGCCGTGGCGCGCATCAACCACGCCGGCTGGCACACCGTGGTTGCCACCAACCAGAGCGGCATCGGCCGCGGCATGATCGACATGAGCGCGGTCAACGCCGTGCATGCACGCATGCACCAGCTCTTGCAGGCCCAGGGCGGGCGCATCGACGCCGTCTTCTTCTGCCCGCACACGCCGGAAGACGGCTGCGACTGCCGCAAGCCGCTGCCCGGCCTGCTGTTGGACATCGGCCGCCGCTACGGCATCAACCTGCACAACGTGCCGATGGTGGGCGACACCTTGCGTGATCTGCAGGCCGCCCAGGCGGCCGGCTGCGAGCCCCATCTGGTGCTGACCGGCCGCGCGCGCAACCTGGCGCCTGAGGTGCTGCAGGGCATATTGGCCCAGGTACCGCACGCACATGTGCACCCGACCCTGGACGCTTTCGCCGACTTCTTGCTCGCGCGAGAGAACATCGTCGACAGCTCAGCCGGGGGGCTGGCCCGATGAAGCTCTGGTGGGCGCTGCGTTCGGCGCTGTTCGTGCTGTGGATGACGATCACCGTGGTGCCGTGGGCGCTGATGATGGTGGCGCTGTCGATGTTCGTGCGCGGCACGCGCTTGTACTGGCCCACGATGCGCTGGCTGCGCATGACGGTCTGGGGTGCGCGCGTCATCTGCGGTGTGAAGTACCGCGTGCACGGTCTGCAGCACCTGCCCAGCGCCGCAGATGAGCGCAGCGCGGTGGTGCTGGCAGCCAAGCATCAGAGCACCTGGGAGACTTTCGCCTTCCCGACCCTCATGCCGCACCCGCTGGCGTATGTGTTCAAGCGCGAATTGCTCTACGTGCCCTTTTTCGGCTGGGCCATGGGACGGCTGGACATGATCCACATCGACCGCAGCAAACGCAACGAGGCCTGGAACAAGGTGGCGGCGCAGGGCAAGCGCCTGGCCGCAGAGGGCATCTGGGTGATCATGTTCCCTGAAGGCACGCGCACGCCGCGCGGCAGCCAGGGCACTTACAAGAACGGCGCGGCGCGGCTGGCTATCACCAGCGGCGTGCCCATCGTGCCCATTGCCGCCAGCAGCGCCAAATGCTGGCCGCGCAAGAGTTTTCTTTTGCGTCCCGGCGTGGTGGATGTGTCGATAGGCCCGGCCATCAGCAGCAATGGGCGCCAGCCCGACGAACTGATGCGGGAAGTCGAGGTCTGGATCGAGACCGAGATGCGCCGTCTCGACCCCGAGGCCTACGCCGACACCGTGGCGCCGGCAGCCGCAGCAGCCCGGCAAGGCCCCGCCTAGAATCGCGGCCCATGCCGCACCGGCCTGCTGTCCACATACCGGCCTTCGTCGCGACGCAGCTCTCGCTGTTCGATGAGGCGCCACCGACAGTCAGCCCGGCGGCGGTGCCCGTGTCGGCACTGGTCTCACCACCCGCACCCAAGACGACCGCCGTGCCCGATCCCCAGGCTGCCGCGTCTCACTCGAGCGCCGTGCCCTCCTTGCCCTTCAGCCACCCGCAAGCCCAGCGCGACATCGTGCTGGACGGCCACCGCGTGGCCTATGCGCTGCGGCGGGCGCGCCGGCGCAGCATCGGTTTCGTCATCGGTGCCGAGGGGCTTGCGGTCAGCGCCCCGCGCTGGGTGGGGCTGGGCGAGATCGAGGCCGCGCTGCGCGAGAAGACGACCTGGATCCTGCGCAAGCTGCAAGAGCAGCACGAGCGTGGGCGGCGCCTGGACGCCGCGCGTGTGGACTGGCGCGACGGCACGACGCTGCCCTTCCTGGGCGAAACCGTCATCGTCGTGCTCGACGCCCGCAGCACGGGCGCGGTGCTGCAGGAGGCCACCGCCACGCTGCCCGGCGTGCCGCGCCTGACGCTGCACCTGGGCCTGCCGCACAACGCCGCGCCGGCGCAGATACGCGACACCGTGCAGAGCTGGCTGCAGCGCCAGGCGCGGCGCATCTTCGAGGAACGCTGCGCGCTGCTGGGCCCGCGCCTGGGCGTGCGCATGAAGCGCCTGAGCCTGAGTTCGGCCACCACACGCTGGGGCAGCGCCAGCGCCGACGGCAGCATCCGCCTGAACTGGCGCCTGGTGCACTTCGCCCTGCCGGTGGTGGACTACGTGGTCGCGCACGAACTGGCCCACTTGCGCGAGATGAACCACAGCCCGGCCTTC
Organism: Burkholderiales bacterium; assembly: GCA_038249925.1. Taxonomy (GTDB): domain Bacteria; phylum Pseudomonadota; class Gammaproteobacteria; order Burkholderiales; family Burkholderiaceae_C; genus Rubrivivax. The sequence continues at coordinate 563 of JBBSCV010000258.1, read as the reverse complement.
TGGGACGTGGTGCGTTCGGCCGTGCCCGACTTCGAACAGGCGCGCGGTTCACTGCGCCACGAGGTGCTGCCGGTCTTCGACTGATGGCCTGGGCGTCACCATCAGTGTGATGGATGCGTTGACGTCGGCGGCCCCGTGATACTCGCCGCGCAAGTTGTCATCACCAGGCAGTGTTCGAAGATGAAACCGGGCTGGGAGGCCCGGCGCAGCGGCAGGCAGGTTCACACCCGGCCTGCCGTTGTCGTCTCAGGCTGTTGCTGCAGCGCTGCCTTCGCTGTTCGCGCTGTTGGCGTCGTGCGCTGCATGCGCTGCATGTGCGGCATGTGCGACATGTGCGACATGTGCGGCATGTGCGACATGCGTGCTGTTCGTGCGGTAGCGCAGCACGCCGTCAGCGCCAGCCACCGGCAGCAGCCGGCCTTCGTCGGCCAGCAGGTGCAGGTGCGCAATGGCCTCGCCCATCGCGAAGGTGGTCTGGTGCAGGTCGAGCGGGCGCTTGAACATCAGCATCAATAATTCGGCCGCGCTGTGCGGCGCCTCGGCGCAGGCCTGCAGCACTTCGG
>JBBSCV010000257.1:0-6145 GCA_038249925.1 Burkholderiales bacterium | reverse complement strand
ATGCCCGGCACCAGCGCGGCGATGCAGTCGCGGCGGCGCGGCAGCAGGCCGTACGACCCGTCGCTTGTTTCGGCGACGATGCGAAGCACCTCGGTCTTGTCGGCGAAGACGCGGAACGGCAGCAAGACCTTAAGGTGCATGAGCCGCCTCTGCGGGTGCTTTTGTGAGCGCGGTTGTGGCCGCGCCTGTGGCCGCTTCGGCAGCAGTTGCCGCCTGGCCCGACTTCACCTCAGAAATCGCGCCGATCATGTACAGCGCGCTTTCCGGCAGGTGCTTGAACTCGTCGCGCAGGATGCGCTCGCAACCCTCCAGCGCGTCGGCCAGGCTCACCAGCTTGCCCTGCAGGCCGGTGAACTGTTCGGTGGTGAAGAAGGGCTGCGTCAGGAAGCGCTCGAGCCGGCGCGCCCGCGCCACCACATCGCGGTCGGCCGGCGACAGCTGCTCCAGGCCGAGCATCGCGATGATGTCCTTCAACTCGGCGTACTGCGCCAGCGTGCGCCGTATCTCTTGCGCCAGCGCGTAGTGACGTTCGCCGACGATGCCCGGCGTGGCCATCTTCGAATTCGACTGCAGCGGGTCGATGGCCGGGAACAGCCCTTCGCCGGCGCGCTTGCGCGAAAGCACGATCGACGCCGACAGGTGCGAGAAGGTGTGCACCGCCGCCGGGTCGGTGAAGTCGTCGGCGGGCACATAAACAGCTTGAATCGACGTGATGGCACCGCTCTTGGTGTTGGCGATGCGCTCTTCCAGCGCCGAAAGCTCGGTGCCCATCGTCGGCTGGTAGCCCAGGCGCGACGGCATCTGCCCCATCAGGCCCGAGACCTCGGAGCCGGCCTGGATGAAGCGGAAGATGTTGTCGATGAGCAGCAGCACGTCGCGCTGTTCATCGTCGCGGAAATACTCGGCCATCGTCAGGGCCGCCTGGCCGACGCGGAAACGTGCGCCCGGCGGCTCGTTCATCTGGCCGAAGACCATCACCATGTTCTCCAGCACGCCGGCCTGCTTCATCTCGGCGTAAAGGTCCTGGCCTTCGCGGCAGCGTTCGCCAATGCCGCAGAAGATGCTGACGCCCTGGTTGGCACCTGCCCTTCGACTGCCTTGCGCGCCGACCATGTTGTGAATCATCTCAGTCAGCAGCACCGTCTTGCCTACGCCCGCGCCGCCGAACAGCCCGGCCTTGCCACCGGTTTCCAGCGGCACCAGCACATCGATCATCTTGATGCCGGTCTCGAAGATCACCGACGTGGTGGAGCGATGGATGAGCGGTGGCGGTTCGCGGTGCACCGAGCGCCACGACACGTCTTTCGGTTCGGGCAGACGGTCGATGGCATGGCCGAAGACGTCGAACATGCGCGAAAGAATGGCCTTGCCAACCGGCGCCAGCAGCGGCCCGCCGCTGTCCACGACCGACATGCCGCGCGCCAGACCCTGAGTCGGCATGAGCGCGATGCAACGCACATGGCGTGCGTCGACCTGGGTCAGCACCTCGATGGCGATGGCGATGGCGCCGTTCTCAGCGTTCGCAGCGTTCGCTGCGTTTACGCCCTTCGCAACGCTACCTCCAGCGCGGAGCAACGTGCGGATCGGCGGCAAGCGCGCATCGAAGCGCACATCGACCACGCTGCCGCGCACAGCGGTCACCACCCCCTGATTGGGTTCCTGGCACCTGCGCATGTGGCCCTTCTCGCTCACCGGCGTTCCTCTTTGCAAGGCACCCGCAGGCACGTTCCTGCCAGTCTGTGCGGAGGTGCAGGCACGGTCTGTCGGGTAGCGCACAGACCCGTGCAGGCCCCGCGAGCACGATGACCACTGCGGATGACTCGTCCGGTGTGCCTGAGGAACGACCAACCCGGAGCAAGCCATGCAACTCGGAATGATCGGCCTCGGCCGCATGGGTGCCAGCATGGTGCGCCGCCTGATGAAGACGGGGCACAGCTGTGTCGTCCACGACACCAGGCCAGAAGCCGTGGCCGCGCTGCACGCTGAAGGTGCTGTGGGCGCTGCGAACACGGAGGATTTCGTCGCCGGACTGGCGCGACCCCGCGCCATCTGGTTGATGGTGCCGGCCGCCATCGTCGACACGGCACTCGAAGCCCTGGCCCCGCATCTGCAGAAAGGCGACATCGTGATCGACGGCGGCAATTCGTTCTATCGCGACGACGTGCGCCGCGCGGCGAAGCTGCATGAGACTGGCGTGCATTACGTCGACGTCGGCACCAGCGGCGGCGTTGCCGGCGAAGAGCGCGGTTACTGCCTGATGATCGGCGGCAACGGGGACATCGTGCGCCATTTGACGCCGGTCTTCTCGGCGCTGGCACCCGGCGCGGGAACGGCAGCACGCACGCCCGGCCGCATTGGCGCCCACTCAGCCGCCGAAGAAGGCTTTCTACATTGCGGCCCTGCAGGTGCGGGCCACTTCGTCAAGATGGTTCACAACGGCATCGAGTACGGCTTGATGGCGGCCTATGCCGAAGGGTTGAACATCCTGCGCAATGCCAATGCGGGGCTGCGCCCGCAAGCCAGCGACGCAGAGACCACGCCGCTGCGCGACCCCGAGTTCTACCGTTACGAGATGAATTTGCCCGAGATCGCCGAGGTCTGGCGCCGCGGCAGCGTGATCGGCTCGTGGCTGCTCGACCTGACCGCGGGCGCGCTGCTGAAAGACCCCCAGCTCACAGGCTTCGACGGCCGCGTGTCTGATTCAGGCGAAGGCCGCTGGACGCTGCAGGCCGCCATCGACGAGGCTGTGCCGACGCCGGTGCTCAGCGCCGCCCTGCACGAGCGCTTCGCTTCGCGCGGTGAGGCGGCCTTCGCCAATCAGGTGCTTTCGGCCATGCGCCACGCCTTCGGTGGCCATGTCGAGAAGTCTGCGGAAAACCCGCGATGAACATGGCCGCACGCACAGGCCCGGCTTGCATGCACCAGGAGAACCCATGAACGCCAACACGAAGAAACTGCACGACATGGGCCAGAGCCTGTGGGTCGACAACATCAGCCGCGAAATGCTGGTGCGTGGCACTCTTTCGCGCTACATCGCCGAGTGGTCGGTGACCGGGTTGACGTCGAACCCGACGATCTTCGAACACGCCATTGCCCATGGCAGCTTCTATGACGAATCGATAGCCCGGCTGGCGCGGCGCCATGAACCCGCCGAGCAATCGTTCTTTGCGCTGGCGCTGGAAGATCTGACCTCGGCAGCCGACCTGTTTCGCCCTGTTTTCGATGACACTGAAGGGCTGGACGGCTGGGTCTCGCTGGAGGTGTCTCCGCTGTTGTCGGACAACGCCGCAAAGACGATCCAGGCCGCAGCCTGGCTGCATGAAGCCGCAGACCGGCCGAACCTCTTCATCAAGATTCCGGGCACTGCAGCGGGTGCCGAGGCCATCGAGCAATCGATATTCGAAGGCGTGCCGGTGAATGTGACCCTGCTCTTCTCGCCCGAGCAGTATCTCGCGGCCGCAGAGGCTTACATGCGCGGTATCGAGCGGCGCCTGCTGGCGGGGCGAGATGCGAAAGTGCGCTCTGTGGCCTCGCTCTTCGTCAGCCGCTGGGACGTGGCGGTGAAGCAGGAAGTCTCGCCACCGTTCCACAACCGCCTGGGCATCGCGATGGCGATGCGCACCTACAAGGCTTATCGCGACCTGCTCGCCTCGCCGCGCTGGCACAGGCTGGCCGAGGCGGGCGCCCTGCCGCAGCGGCTTCTGTGGGCAAGCACGGGCACCAAGGACGCGGCAGCCGCCGACACGCTGTACGTCGAGGCGCTGGCCGCGCCCGACACCATCGACACCATCCCGGAAAAGACCCTGTCGGCCTTTGCCGACCATGGCAAGGCGGGGGCGCCGCTGCCGGCCGATGGCGGCTATGCCGATGAGGTGCTGGAAGAGTTCAGGCGCGAGGGTGTCGACGACGAAGCACTGGCCGCTCGCCTGCAGCGCGAAGGTGCCGATGCCTTCGCTGCATCGTGGCATGTGCTGCTGGCATGCATCGAGAAAAAGAGCGCCAGACTGGCCGCGACCGGCACATGAGCTCTGACGGCGTTGGCCGCCAGCAGAAAGCTTGATCTGAGTCATGACCCGCCCGAAAGCGCAATTCATGATGTGACCGAGTTGACAAAGGCGAAGGCTCGACGATGACCACCACCAATAACACCACCACCACCACCAACCGTTTCCGCGATCTGACGCAGGGCATCTCGGCCAATCTGGCTTCCCTTCGCACCAATGCGCCCGAGGTGATGAAGAGCTTCGGCGATTTGGGTCGTGCCGCCACAGCCGACGGCGTGCTCGACAAGAAGACCAAGGAATTGATCGCCTTGGCGCTGAGCATCGGCGCACGCTGTGAACCTTGCATCGGCTTCCATATGCAGACGCTGGTGAAGCTGGGCGTGACGCGCCAGGAAGTCGACGAGACGCTGGGTGTCGCGACATACATGGGCGGCGGACCCTCGCTGATGTATGCCGCCCATGCCATCGCTGCTTTCGAGGAGTTAGCTCGTTCGCCTGCCGGCGCGTAGGGCTCGACGCAGGACGCAGGACACAATTGTTCAGCGCGCCCGCGGTCGCTTCGTTGCCGGTGTGACGAAAGCCGCCCGCCCTTGCGCGGAGCGTTCGAATTGCCGCGCGATGCTGCCGCACACCAGGTCGCACAGCGCATAGACAGACGGGTCCGCGATGCTGTAGATGGCACTGGTGCCGCGGCTTTCGCGAGCCACCAGCCCGTGCTGAGTCAACAGCGCCAGGTGCCGGGATATGTTGGCCGAGCTGTAACCGCAGCGTTGCGCCAATTCGCCCACGCTGCGCTCTTGCTGGCGCAGCAGGTTGAGGATCTGCAAGCGGGTGGGCTCTGCCAGCGCCTGGAAATACGCTGCCACTTGCGCCAGTGCTTCGTCGGGTAGGTCTTCCATGCTGGGGCACGCCGGATGTTGAGAAGTCGACATGATGCCTCGGGGTCGGAGTCAATGCTTGTCCTTGCGCACAAGTGTACTTGCATATTTAGCTAAGTGCGCACATACTAAAGACTACTCGATGAGTTCCAGCCCCATCCGAGAGTCGGGCCACCACCAGAAAGCACGCTCCATGTTCACCCTTCGTCTCGCTCCTTTCTCTCCTTTCTCTCCTGTCGCTCCTGTCGTTCCTGTCGTTGCTGCCGTTCTGGCCACCGCCCTCCTCTTCGGCGTCACCAGTGGCACACACGCGCAGGCCCTGCAGGCAGCGCCGGCGCAGGCTGCAGGCAGCGCCGCTGCTTCGGCCTTCGACGGTGTCGTCGAGGCCGTGCGCCAGACGGTTGTCGCGGCGCAAGTGCCCGGCGCCGTGGTGGAGCTCAATGCCAAGGTGGGTGATCGCGTGAAGGCCGGGCAGGTGCTGGTGCGCCTTGATGCGCGCGCTGCCGACCAGAACGCCGCTGCCAGCGAAGCCCAGGTGCAGGCCGCCCGGGCATCGCTGGACGTGGCGAGCAAGGACTTCGAGCGCCAGAAGCAGCTCTTCCAGAAGAACTACATCAGTCAGGCCGCGCTGGAGCGTGCCGAATCGGAATTCAAGTCGACCCAGGCGCAAGCCCGCGCCCAATTGGCGCAGGCCGGTGCCGCGCGCACGCAAACTGGCTTCTATGTCGTGCGCGCGCCGTTTGCCGGCGTGGTGGCCGAGGTGCCGGTGTCGCTGGGCGACATGGCCATGCCCGGGCGAGCGCTGGTGACCGTGTACGACCCGGCCGCGCTGCGCGTGACGGCAGCTGTGCCGCAATCTTTCGCGTCGCAGACGACGGCCGGCCTCTTGCCGCGTGTCGAGTTGCCCGGCCTGCCAGCGGCTGCCGCGTGGGTGACGCCGTCTCGTGTGCAGATGCTGCCCGTGGTGGACGCGGCGACACACACCGTGCAGCTGCGTGCAGACCTGCCTGCCAGCGTGGCGGGCTTGCCCGGCGTCGGCCCCGGCATGTTCGCGCGGCTGTGGTTGCCGGCGCCCCAGGCGCAGGCTGTGGCGGGCGCCGTGCCAGGTACTGCTTCCTCTGCATCCGCGAGCGTGTCGGTCCCGCTCAAGTCCATCGTGCGCCGCGCAGAGATGACCGGCCTGTACGTGCTGGACCCGAACGGCAAGCCCGTTCTGCGCCAGGTGCGCCTGGGCCGCGTCGAGGGGGACCGGGTCGAGATCTT
>JBBSCV010000256.1:0-6157 GCA_038249925.1 Burkholderiales bacterium | reverse complement strand
GAGCTGCAGCACGCCGTGGTTCGGTATGCCGATGATGTCGCCGGCAAAGGCTTCGTCCAGCAGTTCGCGCCGCTGGCTCATGAACGTGACCACGGTGTTGGGTCGCATTTCCTTGCCGCTGCGCGCCACCTTCAGGCGCATGCCGCGTTCGAAGCGGCCGCTGGCCACGCGCACGAAGGCGATGCGGTCGCGGTGCGCGGGGTCCATGTTGGCCTGGATCTTGAACACCACGCCGGTGAACTTGGCTTCTTCGGGTTTCACGGTGCGCTGCATCGCACGCCGGTCGCCGGGCGGCGGCGCCAGGTCCACCAGCGCGTCCAGCACCTCGCGCACGCCGAAGTTGTTCACCGCGCTGCCGAAGAACATCGGCGTCTGCTTGCCCGACAGGAATGCCGCTTCGTCGAAGGGCGGGGCGGCATCGGTCAGCAGGTCGATCTCGCCCTTCGCCTGTTGCCACTGCATGCCGAAGCGCGCGGCGTAGGCCGGGTTGTCCAGGCCGTCCAGGATCTCGTCTGCGGCGCCGGTTTTGCCAAGGACGCGGTCTTCACCCGGGCTGAAGACCCGCATCTGCTCTTCGCGCAGGTCCATCACGCCGTGGAAGGCCTTGCCCATGCCCACGGGCCAGGTGAAGGGCACCACCTCCATGCCGAGTTCACGCTCGATCTCGTCCATCAGCGCCAGCGGGTCTTTCACCTCGCGGTCCATCTTGTTGACGAAGGTCAGGATGGGCGTGTTGCGCGCGCGGCAGACCTGCAGCAGGCGCCGGGTCTGCGGCTCCACGCCGTTGGCGGCGTCGATGACCATCAGCGCGGCGTCCACTGCCGTCAGCACGCGGTAGGTGTCTTCGCTGAAGTCCTGGTGGCCGGGGGTGTCGAGCAGGTTGATGACGCAGTCGCGGTACTCCATCTGCATCACGCTGGAGGCCACCGAGATGCCGCGCTGCTTTTCGATCTCCATCCAGTCCGATGTCGCGTGCCGCGTGGCCTTGCGCGCCTTCACGCTGCCGGCAATCTGGATGGCGCCGCTGAACAGCAGCAGCTTCTCGGTGAGCGTGGTCTTGCCCGCGTCGGGGTGGCTGATGATGGCGAAAGTGCGGCGGCGGCGCACCTGCGTGGCCAGCGGGCTCGCGGCAGCAATCTCGGCAGGCGTGTCGGAACGGATGTGGGAAGGAACGTCTGAAGACATGGCGGGCTTTCGGTGCGTGCCGGGCAAACCGAAGATTATCGGCGGCGGTGCGATGATCGGCCGTCATGAATGCCTTGCTCGACCTGCACCCCGAGGTGGCCGACGCGCTGCAACACGGTCGGCCCGTGGTGGCGCTGGAGTCCACCATCATCAGCCACGGCATGCCCTGGCCGCAGAACGCCGAGACCGCGTTCTTGGTGGAAGCTGCCGTGCGTGAACATGGCGCCGTGCCGGCCACCGTCGCCGTGATCGACGGCCGCCTGAAGGCGGGCCTGACGGCAGCACAGATCGAGCATCTGGCGCGCCAGGGCCCCGCGGTGCCCAAGGCGAGCCGGCGCGATTTGCCGCTGCTCATCGCCCAGGGCAGCACCGGGGCCACCACGGTCGCCGCGACGATGATCGTGGCCGCGCTGGCCGGCATCCGCGTGTTTGCCACCGGCGGCATCGGGGGTGTGCACCGCGGTGCTGAAACCAGCTTCGACATCAGTGCTGATTTGCAGGAGCTGGCACGCACGTCCGTGGCCGTGGTCTGCGCCGGTGCCAAGGCCATCCTCGACCTGCCCTTGACGCTGGAGTATCTGGAAACGCACGGCGTGCCGGTACTCGGCTACGGCACCGACGAGTTGCCCGCCTTCTACTCACGCCACAGCGGTCTGAAGCTGCAGCACCGGCTCGACACGCCCGAGGCTGTGGCACGGGTGCTGCTGGCCAAGTGGCAGGCGGGGCTGGAAGGCGGTGTGGTGATTGCCAACCCCATCGCCGCCGAGCACGAGATTCCGCATGCGCGCATCAACGGCTGCATTCAGCAGGCGCTGGCCGAAGCGCAGCAGCAGGGCGTGACGGGCGCGGCCGTGACGCCGTTCCTGCTGGCGCGGTTGAGTGAGCTGACGGGCGGCGCCAGCCTGGCGGCGAATATCCAGCTTGTGCTGGCCAATGCCCGGCTGGCAGCGCAGATTGCCGTGCAGCTTGCTGAGCAAGTTGCCGCGCAAACCCACGCGCAAACCAACGCGCAAACCGCCGAGCGAACTTTCGAGCCAGCCGCTGCGCGGGCTGCGGCTGAACAGGCGGCGGTTTGAAGGCGACAACAAGCCCTGCGTTGCCCGAGCGCTTGCGCCTGGAAACGCGCGCCCTGCACGCCGCCACCGAGCGCACCGGGGCGATGGCGGCCTTGCTGGCCGGCCGCCTGCCGCGCGCCGGCTATGTGGCGATGCTGTGCAGCCTGCAGGCCATCTACGCAGCGCTCGAAAGCGCGTTGCGGGTGCATGAAGGCAGCCCGGCGGTGGCGGCGCTGCAAGCCGGCCCTCTGCACCGCGCGGGCCCCTTGGCCGACGACTTGGCCGCGCTGCACGGCCCGGCCTGGGCCGACGAGGTGCCGCTTGCCGAGGCTGCCGCCAGCTACGTGGCGCGCCTGCAGGCCCTGCAAACCGCAGCCGCGTCGGCTGCTGCGCCAGTACTCGTCGCACACGCCTATGTTCGCTACCTGGGCGACCTGCACGGCGGCCAGGTGTTGCAACGCCTGGTGGGGCGCCACTACGGGCTGTCTGACGATGCCGGCGCGCCGGGCACCCGCTTCTACGATTTCGGCGCCACGCCCCAGGTGCTGGCGCTGCGTCAGCAGCTGCGTGCGGCGCTGGGCAGCCTGCCTTTCGACGAGGCTGAACAAGACGCTGTCGTGGCCGAGGCCTGCTGGGCCTTCGGGCAGCACCAGCGCCTCTTCATCGAGCTGCTGCCCGGCGCCTGACTGCACAAGCCGGTTCACGACGGCGCGTGAACGTGCGTGAACGTGCGTGAATGTGCGTGGATGCCCGTGAAGGCGCGCGCGCGGGTCTAGCGGGCCGCGAAGTTGCGAAATCGTTCGTACAGCGCGGTCGCGCGCTGCGCCGAGGCTTCCAGTTCTTCCAGCAGCGGCGCCACCGAGGGGCCGCCCACGGCGTCGGCAATGTCCATGGCGGCCAAGCTGGCGTTGCTGAGGATGGCGCCCAGCACCTCGTCGGCACGATGCCCCGCGCCCGGGCCGCTGGCCAGCATCAGCGAGGCCTCCAGGCGTTGCCGCGCCAGCGCGGTCTGCCGGCGCGCGCGCAGGTCGTCCAGCACGATGATGCAGCCCAGCAACTCGCCGTCGCGCGTGGGCACGGCTTCTGCGCGAACGGCCACCGGCGTGCCCGAGATGCTCTCGGTCCCCGCGTTCAGCACCACCCATTCGCCGCGCCACGGCTGCTGCGCCAGACCGTCCAGCACTTGCTGCACCTGCCCCGCGTCGTCGAAAAGCTGCGCCACGTGGCTGCCTGTGGCGGGCGTCTCGGCCGCGCTGCCGCGCAGCGCGAGAAAGGCGTGGTTGGCGAACATCAGGCGGCCGCGTGAATCGGTCATCAGCACCGGTTCCTGTGCCGCGTTGACGGTCTGCCGAATCTGCGCCAGCTGGTGTTCGGCAATCAGCAGGCGCACCGCGTTCACCTGCACGATGATGTCCACGAGCGCCGTGCCGATGGCGCGGCCCATCGTGCGTTCTGCCAGGGTCCAGGGGCGCGCGGTGCCGCGCACGATCTCCGACCAGGTGGCGAACGATCGCCGCGGCGACAGCTGCAGCGGGTCGACAGGCGGGCCCTGCTGCACGTCGCTGGCCAGCAGCGCCGCCTTGTCGGGGTTGCCAGCCCACTTCACGGTGAGCAGCTGTTCCTTGCGGAACCACATCAGGTAGTCGGGCCGCTGCGTCGACAGGCGCACTGCGATCACGCCGCAGGCGGTGGGTGTCAGCGCTGCCAGTGGCGCGTGCGCCTGGCCCACGGCGGTGCAGGCGTAGGGCGCGCCGTGGTCGGTGCCGGCGGGTTGTTCGTGCACCCAGGTGCACAGCGCGCGCAACTCGGGTGTGGACGGCACCTCGCCGGTGCTGAGGATCTCGTCGCCATGGAACAGCGCCGCACCGGTGGCGTCCAGCGGCTGCAGCAGCGTGCGCGGGCTGCGAAAGAGCGCCTGGCGCCAGTCGCCTTCGGTGGACGTGGCCTCGATCAGGCGCTGCTCGAGCCGCTTCACCATCAGCGCCACCTGGGCGTGGGCGTAGTTCTCGATGGCGGCGATGCGCGTGGACGCCACTTCGGCCAGCAGGTCGACCACCTGGCGCAGGCCCAGCCGCAGGTGGCGTGGGCTGTAGTGATGGGCGGCGATCAAGCCCCACAGCCGGCCTTCGCGCACCAGCGAGGCCACGAGCGTGCCGGTGACGCCCATGTTCTTCAGGTACTGCAGGTGCAGCGGCGACATGCTGCGCAGTTGGCACATCGACATGTCCAGCGGCTCGCCGCTGTCGGGCCGCAGCAGCGGCAGCAACGGGGCAGCCACGTAGTCCACGTCGGCCAGCACGCGCACGCGGTTGCGCAGGTAGAGCTCGCGCGCGCGCTGCGGAATGTCGCTGGCCGGGTAGTGGTGGCCCAGCAGCGGCTCGAGGTGCGCGGCACGGGCCTCGGCGAAGATCTGGCCGTGGCCGTCGGGGTCGAAGCGGTAGACCATCACGCGGTCGTAGCCGGTCAGGTCGCGCAGCACTTGCACCACGGCGTCGCACAGGCTGTTCAGCGTGCCGGCGGCGGAAAAGCGCTCGACGGCGGCCGCGATCGACCGTGTGCCGTGGGCGGGGTTCAAGGCGATGGCGCCGATGCCGCTGCCGCGGTCCACCGGCTCCAGTTCCAGCACCACGCCGCCGCCGGGCGGGCGGTGCGCCATGCCTTCGAAGTAGCGCACCGCTGTGCCATGTCCCGTGTGGCAGCGCAGCGGCAGCGGTTCTTCGCCCAGCCCAGGCAGCAGGCGCTGCACCTGGTCCGCGACGTCGCCGGCCAGCCAGGCCAGCGGGCGGCCTTGCAGCGCTGCTGCATGCGCGCCCAGCAGTTCGTCGGTGTTGGCGCTGGCCTGCAGCATTGGCAGGCCTTCCGCGGCCTGCAACAGCAGCAGTGCGCCGTGCGGTTGCACCGAGCCCGCCAGATGAATCAATTCCCGCTCGCAGTTGCTGAGCGTGGCCTGTCCGAAGGCGGGGCTGTTCATGCGGGCAAGTTAGCACAGCCGCCGACGGCGTCGCTGGCTATGGAGCGGAAAAGGGCTGGCCATCCCGCGGGCCTTGTCGGCCATGCCGGGGGTCAGGCCTGCAGCATCGCGCGCAGCATCCACGCGGTCTGCTCGTGCACGGTGAGGCGCTGCGTCAGCAGGTCGGCGGTGGGCTCGTCGCTGGCCTTGTCGGCCAGCGGGAAGATGCCACGCGCGGTGCGCGCGACGGCTTCGTGGCCGTCGACGAGTATCTTCACCATCTCCAAAGCCTTCGGTGGCGTGGTGGGTGCGTCGGGCAGTGAACTCAGGCTGACGAACTGCGCATAGCTGCCTGGCGCGGTGTGGCCCAGGCTGCGGATGCGCTCGGCGATGGGGTCGACCGCCGTCCACAGTTCGGTGTACTGCGCCATGAACATGGAGTGCAGGGTGTTGAACATCGGCCCCGTCACGTTCCAGTGGAAGTTGTGCGTGGTGAGATAGAGCGTGTAGGTGTCGGCCAGCAAATGGCTGAGCCCGCCCGCGATGGCGGCACGGTCTTTGGCGCTGATGCCGATGTTGATGCCGATGTTGATCGATAGGGCGTCACCGCCTTCCGCCGCGGGTGCCGCGGGCGCCGTGGTCTTCTTGCGCGCGCCTGTCTTCCTGGCCATCGTCTTCTCCTCGAATTGGAAGCAACCCCCGGACTCTAGCGAAGCACCGGGATTGCGTTGCTCCGGGCTCAAGCCAGGTCGTAGCGGTCCAGCTTCATCACCTTGTCCCACGCGGCGACGAAATCGTGCACGAACCGGGTTTGCGCATCGCTTGTGGCGTAGACCTCGGACAGCGCGCGCAGCTGCGAGTTTGAACCGAAGACAAGGTCGACCACGGTGCCGGTGGCTTTCAACGCGCCGGTGGCGCGGTCGCGGCCTTCCAGCACTTGGGCGTCGGCGCCAGCCTTGGCCCACTT
>JBBSCV010000255.1:0-6170 GCA_038249925.1 Burkholderiales bacterium | reverse complement strand
TTGCGCGCGTCGATGGCGGCCCGCGTGGTGTCGTGCGTGGCGCGGGTGACGTTGAGCATGCCGTAGAAGATGCTCGCCACCAGTCCCGGCACCACCGACAACATGTAGGCCACTGCCAGGCCCATCAGCACGGCCTCTGGCACCTGGCCGGGCGTGGCCTTGGCCGGGAAGGCGATCATGGCCAATACCCAGCCCGCCAGCGCAGTGCCCAAAGCCTGGTCCACACGGGCGAAGAAGGTGCGGGTGGCAAACAGCGCGCCTTCCTGGCGCAAACCGTACTTCAGCTCGTTCTCGTCCGCGATATCGGCCAGCGCCGAGTAGATGGTCGTTGTCATGATGCTGTACGGGGCGTGCTGCAACAGCGAGAAAGCGATCAGGATCGCCAGCAGCCCTGGTGTCTGTGCGGACAGGATGCCGAAGTAGCCCAGCGTCAGCGGGATCGCCGGGCCGACGCAGTAGACGATCAGCGCAACCATGCCCGTCCAACGCTTCTCGAAGCGTTGGTGCAAGCGCTTGACCACGAATGCGGCAAACACGTAGCCGAAGAGACTGCCGATGGAAAAGAACGCCAGTTCGTCGTTGCGCAACTGCCAGAAGTAGGTGACGGTGTAGATCCACAAACCGCCGCGAATGCCGGTCATCAGCGACAGAAAGAAAAACCCGATCAGCAGCACCACATAGTTGCGGTTGCGCAGCACGCGCCCGACGTCGCGGGCCCACTCGCGCGCACTGAAGCCTGGCGTGGTGATCGCCGGCTGCACAAGGTAGGGAATGCGCCGCGCCGTCACTGTGCTCGAGATGAACAGGCAAACCACCACGATGAGCGCGATGGTGATGGAAAACAAGGGCCACCGCGTCGGATCGAGCGCGCCGTTCGGGAACGCCTGAGTCGCGCTGAAGAACACCAAAAAGCACAGCTGCCAGCCGACGGTATCGCCGATCCATAGAAAGAATGTGTTGACATTCATGATGCTGGTGCGTTCGAGATAGCCCTCTGACATCTCGCCGCCCAGTGCCAGATGCGGGGTGTGATACATGGTCATGGCTTGCAGCATGAGCACATTCAGCACTGCCAGCCAGATCAGTTCTCCGTTTTTGCTCAGAGCCTCGGGCGGATTGAACAGGCCCCAGAACAACAGTGCCGCCGGCAGGATCGACGCGAACATGAACGGATGGCGACGCCCCCAACGGCTGCGCGTGCGGTCTGACCACGAACCGATGAGCGGGTCGAACACCGCATTGACCGCCAGTCCGATGGCCAGCGCGATGCCGATGGACGCCGGGTCCAGCCCGCGCACCTGGTTGTAGAACAACATCAGGAACGCGCTGGTCGTCGTGATGACGATGGCCTCGGCCGAACTGCCGAGGCCATGGGCCCACTTCATGCGCCAACTCAGTGGCGGCGGTGCGCGCAGACTCATCGGGCCATGTCCTGCAACGTCGCGCACCGCTCCATCACGATCAGAAGCGAATGCCGACGGTTGCACCATAGGACCGCGGCGGCGCGAAGGTCACCAACAGTGAGCGGTGATTCGAGTACACGGCGCGCGTGATGGTGGCCTCGTCTTCGATGTTGTTGATGAACGCCTGGACGGTGTACTTCCCGTCGACCGAGACATAGGTCAACCTCAGATCGGTCTTGGTGAATGCGGCGTTGTTGCCGTAATCCGGCGTGAGGTCGGTCAAGATATAGCCGGAGTTGTAGTAGGTCTGGAATTCCGGTGTCAGCGTCCCGGCGCTGCCCAGCCCGATCGAGTAGGCCAGGCCGAACTGGATGGTGTGCTTTGGCGAGAACGCCCTTTCTGCCGTGTACTTCGTTCCGTCACGCCCCGTGCCGGCAAGAACGTAACGGACTTGCGGCACGCCACCTGAGACGACTGGATTGCCGTTGGCATCGAGCACCGGAACAAACCGGTTCGGATCAGTACGCGCATTGGGGAACGGCGTGCCTTGCACGGTGTTGGCTTCGCCGGTGGATGCCACGCAACTCGGCGTGATGCCGCAGAAGCCGGCCGTGCCACCGAAGTTGAAGGTGTTGACGGCGTAGTCGAGCTGTTTCGCGTTGAGGTAGTTGTAGGCCATCGTCAGGCGCAGGTCCTGGGTGGGCCTGAGCACGGCTTCGAGGTCTAGGCCGTACGCGCGGTCCTTGCCGACGTTCTGCACCAGCGCGATGACGCTGGTGAGTGGGGCATTCGGATTGGGGATCGAGGTTTGGGCGTGCAGATCGGTGTAGTCGTTGATGTAGGCGGCGGCGTTCAGCGTCAACATCCGGTTGAAGAGAGTGTTCTTGGACCCGACCTCGAAAGCCTTGACCTTTTCTGGCGCAAAAGGCAGCAAGGTCGGCACGCCGCCGATCGTCACCGCGCCGGAGTTGAAGCCGCCGGCATGGGTGCCGTTCGAATAGCTGGTGTACACCATGTGATCCCGATCGAACTTGTAATCGGCCGCTACGCGGTAGTTGGTGTAGCTGTAGGTGTTGTTGGCGCAAACGAAGTTGTAGGCCTGCGCGACCGCCTCCGAAGATGCCGACACCGAAGCTGAATTGGCCGGGATGAAACCGCCACAGGCGTAATCGACGGGATCATTGATGTCATGAGCGAAGTACGACCCCGCGCCGGTAGCAGCGGTGTTGAACCGCGAGGAGAGAACGCTCTTCTCGTCTCGGGTGTAGCGCAGCCCACCGGTGAGCGTCAGCTTTTCGAACAAGGTATAGGACAGCTGGCCGTAAGCGGCCGTCGAACGGGTCTTTTGCTGGAATGCGCTGAAGCTGTCGTACCCTGTCCGCTGATTGAGACCCGCGCCGGAAGGCAGAGAGGTAAAGCCGAACGGATAGTACTGTTCTCCCGCAGGCGCCGTTGCGGTGACGTAATTGCGGTTGAGATTGGTGACGCTGCGGTCACTGGCGGTGTCGTTGAAGTAGTAGACGCCGGCGATCCACTGCAGAGGGCCCGGCCTGTCGTCGTTCGACAGGACCTGCAGTTCCTGGGTGTAGGTCTTGGCCAAGGTCTGCTGGTACGAATAGTTGAGCAGCACGGGCGTTAGGCTGCTACCGGTCCGGATGAGATCAAAGTCGGCAAAGCTGCTGATCGAGCGAAGCCGAACGGGTCCTGCGTCGTAGGTGATGATCGCGCTGTATTGCTGCTGCGACCCCTTGCGGAAGATGTCGCCCGCATAGTTCACCTTGTAGGGGTCTGCGAGCACGGGAATACCGACGTCCGCGCCATTGATGTCGGGGATGCCGTCGCGAAAGCGCGAGTCAACGTTGAGTGGCGTGCCAGTGAAGCTGTTGCCGTTGAAGCCATTGGGCAGGTCGTAGGTGATGCCGTTGTAGGTCAACGATTGGCCCGGCGCCCGGATCAGGCTTGCATCGACCAGCGTACCCAGGAACTTCTGGCCGAAGCCGCCCTGGCCTTCGCCACCGAGATCGGTATGCGAGGCGCGCAAGACGACTTCGAGCGCGGGGAGGGTGGGTGGTGCGATGCGCATCGTGCCGCGAACAAACTGCTGCGACTCACCGCCTAGATCGTTGCCCGTGCCGATGTTCTCGACATAGCCGCGGGTCTTTTCCGTCAAGCCGGCAAAACGGACTGCAATGCCTTCGGAGATCGGTACGTTCAAGAAACCTTCGGCCCGGTGGCGGGTAAAGTTTCCGATGGACAAATCCAGGCCGCCTTCGAACTCATCCGTGGGCAGGGCGGAGTGGAATACGAGATTGCCGCCGAAGCTGTTGCGTCCGTACAGCGTGCCCTGCGGCCCCTTCTGCACTTCAACCCGCGCAAGATCGACGATGGGCGGAACCTGGCTTGTGCGCGACTGGTAGATGTCGTCGACATAGATGCCAAAGCGCGGGTCGCTGGTTGCCGACACGTTTTCTGTATAGGTGCCGCGCATGGCTGGCCGCAAATCCGATCCAGAGCGCCCCATGCGCAGGCCGGGAACCAACTGCTCCAGTCGTTCCGGTGTCGTGACGTTGGCATTCTTGAGTTGATCGCCAGAGAGCGCAGAGACCGACAGCGGCACTGCCTGCAAAGGCTGCATGCGACGCTGGGCCGAGATGACGATCTGCTGTGGATCTGTCGATTCTTTTGCTGCTGCGGTCGGCGCACTGGCTGGCTGCGCTGGGGGCGTCACCGTCTGCGCCGCCAGCGGCAAGGCGAAGGTGGTCGAGAGCAGGGCAGCCAGAGCGGTCAGGTGCGGGTGCGGGCGCCGGTGCGAGTGAGAGTGCGAGTGCAGACGCAACGGCGAATGGCGTTGCTGGCAATGGATTTGGCTCGGCATGGCTTCCTCTCCTCAGAAGTGGTCGTTGGTAGATTTGTCAGAAGAACACGGGCATCGGCACAGGCCAGGGCCCCGAAACGGCGAGCAAGCGGTGCAATGAGGCACCGTCTGCACCAATGCGACAAACTGCCAACGCCCATCTGCGATGGGCATGGCGTGGCGTGCTGGCCGACTGAACACGCAGCGTGTAGAGCGACGCAAATGCGTCGCCACTGCTGAAGGCGCGCACCACCAAGGCCTGGCTGCTGCTGGCCGCGGCGGGTTCGCGCACGCCGTTCAGCGCTTCGGCTGCGCTGGCCTGCACTTCGGGCCAGGCCAGGGCGGCGAGTTGCGGGTGATCCTGTGGTTCGCCGGCGCAGACCGCTCGGTCTTGTGTCAGGAAGTCGTCGCTGGCCACCGGCACGGCCGCCTCGGCCGCGGCATCTTCAGCCACGGGGCCGGCCACCCACACCCGCGCCAGCACGCCGTCGACCACATCGGCGAAGACGCCCACGGGTCGCCCTTCCGGGGTCACGTCCATCACGGCCAGCGCTTCCCGCCCGATCAGCACATGCGGTGTGGCCGACAGCACCAGCGGGTGGCGGGCAAACAGATCACGCGCGTCGGTGCGGCCGAAGCTTTCATGGCCCATCGCCTGTACACGCAGCGTGTTGGCCAGCGGCGCCGCGCTGCCCGGCAAGCCACGCAGCAATGCTGCCAGTTCGCCCAGCAACCGCGGGGCTTGGTCGGTAGCGGTGTTCATGGCCCGCCTCCGGCCTTCACGCTTGCACCCATGCCACCCAGCAGCTGTCGCAACACTGCCAATTCGTCGAAAACGGTCTGGTCTCGAACGATGCGTCCCTGGCGCAGAACGTAATGGCTGCTGCCCGCGACGAGGATGTCGCGCCCACTGGCCGGCCCCCAGGCGCCCTGGCTGGCGTGAACGCCACAGGCGGCCCAGCGCAGGGCCACTGCCACTTCGTCGTTGGGCAGGGGCCGTGCGGCCCAGTGCTCCACGGTGAAGTGGAAGTCGTGCAATTGCGCGCGCAATTGCACCAGGCAGCCGATCCAGTAGCCCCGTCCCCAACCCGAGCGACCCGTCGGCCAACGCACTTCGACGCTCGGCGACACGGCGGCTGCGGCCTGCCCATACAGGTCGTCGACCCAGGCCGCGTGCAAGAGCCGCATCGGCCCTTCGGCCGGGTGGCCGGCTTCGGGCCAGGCCTGCACTGCGCTGCGCACCCGGTCCATCCATTGCTGGCGCCAGGCGTGGCGCGTGTGGTCGCCCAGGCAGTCGGCTTGGGCCTGGGCCAGAGCCACCGCACGCGGCGCATGCTGCATCTGCAGGGCCGCGCGCGCGTTGTCGCGATACAGCCATTCTTCGACGATGCGGTTGTCGCGCACCAGGCAGTCGGCGACGGTGGTGGCCATCTGCGTCGCACCGTTGGCCGCGCCGTAGAGGGCGTCGCTGCCCTCCAGCGTCGAGCGGCTGGTGATGCGGTGCGACGAATAGAACAAGCCCGGCGCGTCTTCGCTCCAGATCACGTCTTCGGCCACCACCTGCCGGTCGGCGTAGGCCGCCAGCGCACCCAGCGTGCCCTGCACGACGGCTTCACACCCACGACTGGGGCCAGCCAGGGTGTGCATGACGACGTCGTCGGCATAGTGCGTACGGCACAGGCCGACGTCCTTTTCTTCCCAGATGCGGTGGGTGCAGCGGACGATGTAGTCGACGAAGTCGCTGTACACCGCATCGAAACCGTCCAAGGGCTGCTGCCGCGAACGCAGAGCCAGCAAGTCGGCAATCGTGCGGCCCGCAGGCGAGCGCACTTGCGGATGCTGGTTCCAGGGGCTCGGCGTCGCAGCAGTCATCTGGGCTGCATTCAGGCGCGGTAGATGCCGGCCAGTGCGCC
>JBBSCV010000254.1:0-6172 GCA_038249925.1 Burkholderiales bacterium | reverse complement strand
GGACTTGACTCATGGTGTCAGCTTCTGTTTAAGTGATCTGATCAACGCTGGCATCACCTCCCGCGCTCGGAACAGCGGCCAGCTTCGAACGGGAATATGATCACACGGGACGCAACACCTACAGAGTGCTCGTTTGCCTAGGTGGGGTCACGGATTCACGTTATTGTTTTACGACTCCTAACGCGCCGTGTGAACAACGCGGCCAAGCGCAGGCCGATGCAGGCAACCAGGGCCCCGGCGCGCAGCCAGCGCGGGAGTCGCGTCATCGCAGCCCTGCCGGTCATCGCCACCACGTTCTTCATGAACGCAATGGTCTGGCGCTACTTCCGTCAGTTCAAGATGCCGCGCCCAGACGCTTACGCTCTATGCCTTTCCGTGTGGAACTTCACTTCACATCCGATGTCGGGTGATGCCCGCGGCCAGCGGCGAGGCGGGCACGAATAGTGAGGCCGGCAGGTGAGTGAGTTTGCCAAGCCGCAGATAGGCGATGGCGATGAAGTTGGCCGCGGTTCTGAAGCCCCTGGCCGCACGCTTGGCTTGCTGCATCAGGCCGTTCATGGCCTCGACGAAGGCGTTGCTGCGGTGATCGAGCATGCCTCGCACGACGGCATCGAAGTGCGACTTCAGCGTCGTCACCAGGCGCTTGAAGGCATCCAGCCGGCTGCGCCTGGCCCACGAGATCCAGCGCTTGAGATCGGCGCTCGCCAGCGCCTGATCGTTATGCGATCGCGCCTTGACGAAGATTTCCCGAAGTCCCATTTTCAAGCGCCAGGCTCTGGCGCTCTTGAGATTGGCGCGCTGCAGCCAGTGCATGGCGTTGGTCTGTCTGGCGCTCCAGCCCGATGGGTTGCGCCGCATCGCCCACAAGATCGAGCGACGCTCTCTGGCGTTGAGTTCGCCCAGCTCCTGTTGTACTCGTACCGACTCGGTCTTCCACTCGGCGCTGCGCACCTCGTCCATGGCTTCCCCAGCGAGCTTGACGATGTGGAAGCGGTCGTAGCTGACCAACGCGTTGGGCAAATAGGTGCTGACGCCTTTGAGATACGCCGCACTCATGTCCATGCAGGCGTGCGCGATCGCGTTGGGCTCACCGCCGTGGGCGCTGAGGTCGTCAGCGAACTTCTGCACCGTCGTGTGTTCTCGCCCTGGCGTGCAAAAAAGCAGCCGCTTTTCATCCAGGTCGTGCACGACAGTGACGTAGTCCTGCCCACGGCGCAGGCTGGTCTCGTCAATGCCCACGATGCGAACTTTGCTCATGTCCTGCTTGCGCCGGGCCTCGGCGACATAGTGCTCGATGCGCCCCCAAAGCTGCTTGTCCCGCACGCGCAGCATCCTGGCGGACTGGCGAACCGGCAAGCCCTGGCACAAGGCCAGCCCCAGCGCCTCGAACAGCAGCGTGAAGCCGCTACCCTCGCGCGCCCAGGGCACGGGCAGTTGCGAGGTCTTGCCACACGCCGAGCACGCCACACGCGGTACGCCAGCGTGCAGCCAGGCCTCGAACTGGAAGAAGTCCAGGTGCCGCCAAGAGCGCTGCAATCGGTCATGAATCCGCTGCCCAGCAGCGCCACAACTCGGGCACGCCAGAAAAGCCGACTTGCACTCAACATCGAAATCAATGCGGTGCTTGGCAGTATCCAGCTTCACATCACGCACCGCCCACGGCGCCTGCAGACCCAATGCGCTGGTGAACAACGCCTCAACTTGAACGCTCACGACTTTGCTCCTGGCAGCCGCCCGGTGGGCATGTGGACAGGCTCAAATGCAGCCTGCCCACATGCCCACCGGGCTCGACGACGACCAGCGATTCTGAGTGTTGGGTTCCACACGAAATGACGAGGGGCCCCTTTTGTTCAGCATTTCCTTATCATCGGCGCAGTACACCACCCGGGTCTTCTTTCTGTCAATCAGGCGCACGCATTCCCCTGCAATTACTACAGCTCCTCTGAATGTTCGTTGCCGGACGGGGAACGCGACGGAGCGCTTGGTTGCCACCCGTGAAGGATGTGCGACGGACGCTCATGCTGATATTCGAGGGTTGGATGCCTCAAGACAAATCCTGATTAGAAGCCTGCCTCATCAGGCTCACTCTGTGAGCTAGTGAGGTCGTACCGTAGGCGCACTTCCCTGACGGAGCGCGCACGATGAACTTCAACAACATCCAGTTTCAGACCGGCATGTCCATCCCTGAATTCCTTGGCTGCTTTGGAATTGAGGCGCAGTGCGCCGGGGCGATCAAAGCTGCCCGTTGGCCCGGCGGATTTCGGTGCCCGCATTGCGACTCGGCAGACCACTATGTCGTCGGGCATGGCACTCGCAAGCTGTTCCAGTGCAATGGCTGCCGGCACCAGGCCTCGCTGACGGCGGGCAGCCTGATGGAGCACACCAAGCTGCCGCTGAGCACCTGGTCCCTCGCGATCTACCTCATCAGCCAAGCCAGGACGGGGTTGTCGGCGCTGGCCCTCAAGCGGCAGTTGGGCGTGAATTACCCCACCGCCTGGCTGATGCACCAGAAGCTCAACCGCGCCATGGCCGGGCAGGACAGCTCCCATAAGCTCAGCGGTGTCGTGCAGCTCGACGATGCCTACCTTGGTGGCGAGCGCGCCGGCGGCAAGACCGGACGGGGCTCCGAGAACAAGGTGCCGTTCGTAGCCGCTGTCTCCGTCGATCACCGAGGCCACCCGCGATACCTGAAGCTCAACTTGGTCAGCGGCTTCACGCGCGAAGCGATCGGCAAGTGGGCCAAGGCAAACTTGACGCCACAGACCACGGTTCTCAGTGACGGTCTGGGCTGCTTCGCCGCAGTCGCTGACGCCGGCTGTCTGCACATACCGATCGTCGTCGGCGCTCTCAAACCGCGCGACCTGCCGCAGTTCAAGTGGGTCAACACCGTACTCGGCAACCTCAAGACCACCCTGGCCGGCGCGTTCCATTCACTGAAGTACAGCAAGTACGCCGAGCACTACCTCGCCGCCTTCAGCTACCGGTTCAATCGACGGTTTGATTTGCGCGGACTCATCGCGCGCCTCATCGTCGACGTCGCGCGGTGCAAACCCATCAATGAAGAGGTCGTCAGGGCACATGCTGAGGCACGTTTCTAATCAGGAGGCAAATTTACGTCGCGGGGCTGCCTTTGCTCTAGGGTCTGAGATCGCTTGTCGCGCGTTGCCGCACGCCAAGCCCACCCGGCCAATACACGGCGAGAACGCGAATCAGGCTTCGATGAGAAAAAAGAGAACCTGTCGTCCCGATGCGAAAGGAGTGGCGCAAGTGGTGGACACCACAAGTGCTTAAGTACCAATGCGGGCACACGGGCAGAAGCGTTCGCAGTAGGGCGCCCCGCGCACTCACCGCCGAACTGGCGGCAAGTCCGTGCAGCTGCCGTGGGCCACTTCGGCGGCCATGCCGATGCTTTCGCCCAGCGTGGGGTGCGGGTGGATGGTCTTGCAGATGTCCACCGCGTCTGCGCCCATCTCGATGGCCAGCGCCACCTCGCCGATCATGTCGCCGGCATGCGTGCCGACAATGCCACCGCCCAGGATGCGGCCGTGGCCGTGCGCTTCCGGTGAGTCGTCGAACAGCAGCTTGGTGAAGCCTTCATCGCGGCCGTTGGCGATGGCGCGGCCGCTGGCCGACCACGGGAACAGGCCTTTCTTGACCTTGATGCCCTGAGCCTTGGCCTCGTCTTCGGTCAGGCCCACCCAGGCGATCTCGGGGTCGGTGTAGGCCACGCTCGGGATGACACGCGCGTCGAAGAGCGCCTTGTCGTCGCCGCTGGCCACTTCGGCAGCGACATGGCCTTCGTGCACGGCCTTGTGCGCCAGCATGGGCTGGCCGACGACGTCGCCGATGGCGAAGATGTGCGGCACGTTGGTGCGCATCTGCCGGTCCACCGCAATGAAGCCGCGTTCGCTGACCACGACCCCGGCCTTCTCGGCGCCGATCTTCTTGCCGTTGGGCGTGCGGCCCACGGCCTGCAACACCAGGTCGTACAGGCCTTCGCTCTGGTTGCCGTCCAGGCCCTCGAACATCACACGGATGCCGTCCTTCGTGGCCTCGGCACCCGTGGTCTTGGTCTTCAGCATCAGCTTGTCGAAGCGGGGGGCGTTCATCTTCTGCCACACCTTCACGAGGTCGCGGTCAGCGCCCTGCATCAGCCCGTCGAGCATCTCCACCACATCGAGCCGCGCACCGAGCGTGCTGTAGACCGTGCCCATCTCCAGGCCGATGATGCCGCCGCCGATGACCAGCATGCGCTCGGGTTTCTGGCGCAATTCCAGCGCGCCGGTGCTGGTGACGATGCGCGGGTCGTCGCGAAGTTGCGGGGTCTGCAGGAACGGCAGCTTCACGGCTTCAGAGCCGGCTGCGATGACGGCGTTCTTGAACCGCACAGTCTGCGTCTTGCCTTCTGCGTCGGTCACTTTCAAGTGGTGCGGGTCGGCAAATTCGCCGTTGCCTTGAACCACCGTCACCTTGCGCATCTTGGCCATGGCGGCCAAACCGCCGGTGAGCTTGCCCACCACCTTGTTCTTGTGCGCCCGCAGCTTGCCGAGGTCGATCTCGGGCTTGCCGAAGCTGATGCCGAGGTCGGCGAAGTGAGCGGCCTCGTCCATCACAGCCGCCACATGCAGCAGCGCCTTGCTGGGAATGCAGCCCACATTCAGGCACACACCGCCCAGCACGGGGTAACGCTCCACCAGCACCGTCTTCATACCCAAGTCGGCGGCGCGGAAGGCGGCCGAATAGCCGCCAGGGCCGGCGCCGAGCACCAGCATGTCGCACTCGATGTCGGCGCCGCCGGAATGGCTGGCCACGACAGGTGCAGGTGTGGCCGACTGCGCTGCGGGGGCCGGCGCGGTTGGTGCCGGTGGGGCAGCCGCGGCCGCTGGTGAAGCTGGTGAAGCTGGTGAAGCTGGTGACGCTTGCGCCGGGGCCGCACCCGCGCCGGCCTCCAGCGACAGCAGCACCGTGCCCATGGCGACCTTGTCGCCCACCTTCACCATCAGCTCCTTCACCACGCCGCCTGCCGAGGCCGGAATCTCCATCGACGCCTTGTCGCTTTCGACGGTGATCAGGCTCTGCTCGACCTTGATGGTGTCGCCGGCCTTCACCAGCACTTCGATGACGGTGACTTCCTTGAAGTCGCCGATGTCCGGCACGCGAATCTCGCTGAGCGCCATGTCTCGTCCCTTGTCAGCTCTTGACTCTTGAGTTTGCAGGTCTGCCATCAGAGAAGCACACGTCGGAAGTCGCCGAGGATCTGGCCCAGGTAGGCGTTGAAGCGTGCCGCCGTCGCACCGTCGATGACACGGTGGTCCCAGCTCAGGCTCAGCGGCAGCATCAGGCGCGGCTGGAAGGCGCCGCCCTCGAAGCCTGCGTTCCACACTGGCTGGATGCTGCTCTTGCAGACGCCCAGGATGGCCACCTCGGGCGCGTTGATGATGGGCGTGAAGTAGCGCCCGCCGATGCCGCCCAGGCTGCTGATGCTGAAACAGCCGCCGCTCATGTCGGCCGGGCCGAGCTTGCCCTCGCGCGCCTTGGCCGCGAGTTCGCTCATCTCCTTGCTGATCTGCAGGATGCCCTTCTGGTCGGCGTCCTTGATCACCGGCACCACCAGGCCGCTCGGCGTATCGGCGGCGAAGCCGATGTGGAAGTAGCTCTTCAGCACGAGTTGCTCATTGTCGAGCGAGGCGTTGAAATCCGGGAATTTCTTCAGCCCCGCCACACAAGCCTTGATGAGGAAGGCCAGCATCGTGACCTTCACGCCGCTCTTCTCGTTTTCCTTGTTCAGCTGAACGCGGAAGGCTTCGAGTTCGGTGATGTCGGCATCGTCATGGTTGGTGACATGCGGAATCAGCACCCAGTTGCGGTGCAGGTTGGCGCCGCTGATCTTCTTGATGCGGCTCAGTTCCTTGCGCTCGACGAGGCCGAACTTCGCGAAGTCGACCTTGGGCCAGGGCAGCAGACCCGGGAGGGCTTCGCTGCCGCCGATGCCTGCGGCCGGGGCCTTGGCCAGTTGCGCCTGGGTCTGCATGTCGCCGACCATCACGCCCTTCACGAAGCCCTCGACGTCGGCCTGGGTGATGCGGCCCTTGGACCCGCTGCCCTTCACTTCGGCCAGCGGCACGCCCAGTTCACGCGCCAGGCGGCGGATGCTGGGCGAAGCGTGCGGCAG
>JBBSCV010000253.1:0-6306 GCA_038249925.1 Burkholderiales bacterium | reverse complement strand
TGGCGGTCGGCCAGTTGCTGCGCGATCTGCTCGGTGGCGTAGGCGCGGCTCTTGGCCTGCATCTCGTCACGCGACAACTTGCGGCCGTGCAATTTCTCGATTGCGTTTTCGATCGGCAGGCCGTGGCAGTCCCAGCCGGGGATGAAGCGCGCGTCGAAGCCGGCCAGCTGGCGCGACTTCACCACCATGTCCTTCAGGATGTTGTTGGCGGCATGGCCCACGTGCAGCGTGCCGTTGGCATAGGGCGGGCCGTCGTGCAACACGAAGAGCGGCGCGCCGCGGCGCGCCACGCGCAGGCGCTGGTACAGGCCACCGCCCTGGCTGGTGTCGTTCCAGTCGGCGACCCAGGCGGGTTCCCGCTTGGGCAGGTCGCCGCGCATCGGGAAGCGCGTGTCGGGCAGGTTCAGCGTGCTGCGGTAGTCAGGGATAGATCTCATGGGGTTTGGGTGCTTGGCGCCGCGCACGGGCGGCGGGTCATTCGGGCGGGGCAGGTCGCTGCGCATGCAACTGGGGTGCCGTGCAATCTGCTCGAAGGTTTCGGGCGCCGGCTCAAACGCTGCTTCAGGCGCGGCTTCGGTCGCTGCTTCAGTGCCGGCTTCAGGCGTTGTTTCAGTCCGTGTTGTGGCCGCTGCTTCAGGGCGCGCTGCTTCAGGCTCTCTTCAGCTGACCGAACGAATAATTCGGTCGCGCGTCGACTGACGGCGCGTGGCGACATGCCAGCGCGCGGGGCCCACATTTCTGACAGGGTGACTCGAAGGACGCATGCCCATGATTTTAGCGACCGAAACCCTGCATGCCTATCGAACAGCGTCCTGACACCTTCCGCCCGTGGCTCCCGGCTGTGCTGACGTTGGCCCTGAATCTGCCCTTTGCCGCACTCGCCCAAGAGCCTGAAGCGCCTGCGCCGACCCCAGCCGTGGCCGCTGCAACCTCGAACTGGGAAGGCGCTTTCGGCTTGACCGCGTCCAACCGGCCGGAATACTCGGGTTCAACCAAACAGATATTCAAGCTGACCCCTGCGCTCTTCATCCGCTATGGCCGTTTCACCATCACCAACGCCAGCGGCTTTGTCACGCGGCGCGCCGACGACGTGGTGCGTGGCCTGGGCATCGACATGGTGCGCAGCGACAAGGTGCGTGTGAATGTGGCGCTGCGCTTCGACGCCGGCCGCAGCGAAGGCACCAGCGAAGCTCTGAAGGGCCTGGGCGACGTCAAGCCCACGGTGCGCGTGCGCGCCTCGGCCAACTGGCGCCTGGAGGGGCCCTGGCGTCTGGGGGCTTCGTGGAGCGTGGACGCCTTCGGTCGGGGCGGCGGCAACTTCGGAGACATCAGCGGCGGCTGGGAAGAGCGCATCGCGCCGCGCACCGTGCTGAGCATGGGCGCCACGCTGTCGCTGGCCGGCGACCGCTACATGCAGACTTACTATGGCGTCAATGACCGGCAGGCATCGGTCACCGGCTATCCGGAATACATGCCCAGCGCCGGGCTGCGTGACGCCTCTGTCTACTTCAACTTCCGTCACGACCTCAGCCCCGAATGGGCGACGCTGGGCGGGGCCAGCGCCACGCGGCTGCTGGGGCCGGCGGCCGCCAGCCCGCTGACCGGGCGCAAGGGCAACTGGGGTATCAACGCCGGCATTGCACGGCGCTTCTGACGTCCCCCAAAACCGGCAGACCGAATCAGCGGGCCAACTCAGCGGGCCGCGAATCAATTGGCCTCGAACCAGCGCCGCGCGTCTTCGGTGTCGCGCGCGATGCCTTCCTGCAAGGCCTGCAAGCCGTCGTACTTCAGTTCATCGTGCAGCTTGTGCAGAAGCTCTACCCGAAGCACCCGGCCATAGCCACCGTTTTCACCCAGCGCCACTGGCCATTGCAGACAGTGCACTTCCAGCAGCACGCGGCCGGCGTCTTCCACCGTGGGCCGCACGCCCAGGCTGGCCACGCCAGGCAGCGGCAAATCGCCTGCAGCGCCCAGGCCATGCACCTGCACGACGAAGATGCCGCTGGCCGCCGGCTTGGCATGGGCGAAGCGCACGTTCAGTGTGCGAAACCCGAGCTCGCGCCCCAGCTTGCGGCCGTGCAGCACGTGGCCGCTGATGCTGTAGGGCCGGCCCAACAGGGCTCCGGCCTGCGCCATGTCGCCGCGCGCCAGCGCATCGCGCACGGCAGAGCTGGAAACTCTCGAACCGTGCACTTCGTAGCTGAGCATGCGCGCCACGTCGAAGCCGGCGCGTTCTTGCGAAGACTGGCCCGCCGCATCCAGCATCGCGTAGTTGCCGGCGCGCTTGGCGCCGAAGTTGAAGTCGTCGCCGACCAGCACGTACTTTGCGCGCAGGCCACCCTGCAACACGTCTTCGATGAAGGCCTGCGGCGGCATCGCGGCGAAGGCATCGTTAAAGGGCAGCACCACCACCTCGTCGACGCCGCAGCGCTGCAGCTCGCACAGCTTGTCGCGCAGCGTGCCGATGCGTGCCGGTGCGGCATCAGGCCTGCCCGCCTTGCGCGCGAAGTGGTCTCGCGGGTGAGGCTCGAAGGTCATCACGCAACTCGGCAGGCCGCGGTGGCGCGCTTCGCTCGTCAACAGCGCGAGCATGGCCTGATGGCCGCGGTGCACGCCGTCGAAATTGCCGATGGTGATGGCACAGCCGCCCGTGCCCGGGCGGTGCCAGCCGCGTTGGATCTTCATGAGAAGCCGGTGAAAGGATGGGGGATTATCCCGGCAGCCCCAGCAGGCGTCGGTACAGCGCCAGGTAGGCTGCCGCTGCGTCGTCCCAGTTGAACTGCGCGGCGTGCGCCTGCACCGCTGCCACGCGCCCCGGCTCGGCGTGGCGCAGCAGGCCTTGCTGCACCACAGCCTTCATCGTCTGGGCATCGAAGCTGTCGAAGTAGCTCGCGGCATCACCGCCGATTTCGGGCAAGCAGGTGCGCCGTGCCAGGAACACCGGTTTGCCGAAGTGCATGGCCTCGATGGGCGGCAGGCCGAAGCCTTCGGTCAGCGACGGGAAGAGGAAACCTGCGCAGTGGGCATAAGCCCAGGCCTTCTGGGCGTCCGTGATGCCCAGGTGGAACTGCACGTTCGGCAACCGGTTGGCGGCCTTCAGCGCCTTGGCGTCGTCGCTGGGCGGGCCGCACATCACGAACGTCATTTCAGGCCAGGCCTGCGCCAGGTCGAGGATGGCCTGCGGGTTCTTGCTCGGCGACATGCGGCTGAGGTGGAAAAGGAAACGGCGGTCGTCGCCGTCCACCCAGCCCGGCAGCGGCGCACGCTCGGCCGCGACGAAGCTGCGCGCGCCGTTGTAGATGACGTCCAGCGGACCTTGCCAACCCAGTTCATGGCGCACGTCGTTGGCCGTGTGGCGGCTGATGGCGACGACATGGTCGGTGCGGCGCATCAGCGCCAGCGTGCGGCGGTGATGGCGCCAGCGAGAGAAGGCGTTACGGCCGTAGAGGTAATTCAGGTCGTGCACCGTCACCAGCCGTGTGGCGCCATGCTCCATGTTCGGCGGCAGGGTCTTGTTCAGCTGGTGCAGGCTGTGCCACAAGGCAAAGGGCTGCGGCTGCACATGGTGGTAACGCTGCCAGCGGTTCACGGCGATGTAGCCGACGTCGGGACCGAAGAGCCCGAAGAGCTTCTCGCGCAGGTGGAAATGGATGCGAAGGCCGTGCGCATCTCGCCAGGCCGGGGCCATGGCCGCAATGCGTGTGCCGATCTGCAACGAAAACTCGCCCAGGCCGTCGCGCAGCGCACCGATATTGCCCAGGCTGATGCCGATGTGGCGTTCTTTCATCGGCGGGCAGTGTAGCCAGCAGTCTGCGCGCTGGGCGCCGAAGCCAGGCGGGCACAATGCGCGGCGATGAAGAGGCTGGCCCTGCTCCAGGTGACGCTGTGCATCGTGGACACACGGGCGCCGGCGCTGGCGGCGCAATCTCTGCAGCGTTCGATGGCCGACATCGATTTCGGGCGTGTTCTGCTGTTCTGCCACGACTGGCAGCCGCCCATGCCCCTGCCCGGCATCGAGGTGGTGCACATCTCCGACATCACTTCCGGCGGCGACTATTCGCGCTTCGTGCTGCGTGAACTGCCGGCGCATATCCGCACGCCCTTCGTGCTGATCACGCAATGGGATGGCTTCGTGCGCCGGCCCGAAGCCTGGACCGATCAGTTTCTGCAGTGGGATTACATCGGCGCCGTCTGGCCCGACCAGCCCGCGGGCCGCAACGTGGGCAACGGCGGCTTTTCGCTGCGCTCGCAGCGCCTGCTGCAGGCCGGGTTGGATGCGCGCATCACCAAAACGCACCCCGAAGACCTGATGCTGGGCACCACCTACCGCGCCTTGCTGGAGGCCGAGCACGGCGTGCGGTTCGCGCCACCCGAACTGGCGCGGCGCTTCGCCTTCGAGAACCGCGCGCCGCGCGGCGCGGTGTTCGGGTTTCACGGCCCTTACAACCTGCCTCGTGTGCTGGACGAAGCCACCTTGCTGCGCTGGCTGCCGCAACTGCCCGATGCCTTCTTTCGCAGCCGCGATGCGCGCCGCCTGGCGCGCGCGATGCTGGCTCACCGCATGCCCGTGGCGGCCACCGAACTGCTGCGCCGCCGCCGTGCAGCGGGCCGGGGCGACCTTCAGACACGCGTGCTGAGCCTGGTGGCACGGGCATTAAGCTCCGGCAAGACCAACGCGACGCTGCCATGAACAACGACCTGGAGAAATTCTTTGCCGCCCACGAGGGGCGCCTGCTCGACAAGTGGCATCACTACTTCGGCATCTATGACCGCCACCTGGCGCGCTTTCGAAACCGGCCCGTCACCGTGATGGAGTTCGGGGTGTCGCAGGGCGGCTCTTTGCAGATGTGGCGGAACTACTTCGGCCCCGAGGTGCAACTGGTGGGCGTCGATATCAACCCGAACTGCAAGCGTTTCGAAGAGGATGGCGTGCGCATCTTCATCGGCGACCAGGCCGACAGGAATTTCCTGCGCCGGCTCGCACAGGAAGTGCCGCATGTCGATGTGCTCATCGACGATGGCGGCCACACGATGGCGCAGCAGATCGCTACCTACGAAGAGCTGTACCGTCATGTCGCGCAGGACGGCGTCTTCCTTGTCGAGGATCTGCACACTTCGTACTGGAAGAAGTGGGGTGGTGGCTATCGCAAGCCCGGCAGCTTCATTGAGTACAGCAAGGGCCTGATCGATCAACTCAACGCCTGGCACTCGCAGGACCCAAGCCGTTTCCGCGTCGACGATTTCACCCTCGGCACAGCTTCGATGCACTTCTACGACAGCGTGCTTGTCATCGAGAAGCGTCTGATGGCGGCCCCCACGCGCGACCGCCGGGGTGTTGCGGCCTTTGCGGACTACGAACATCAGTCGCCACGCTGGATCGACCGCCTGAAGCGGATGTGGCGGCGCCAGTCCCTTCCATGAGCCCCGCATCGGCACGCTTGCGTTTGCTCGCGCTGGCGGGCGACATCACGGCGCTGGTGGCACAGATCAGGGTCGTCACGCCCCTGCAGGCCCTGTGTGCACGCGATGGCCACACTCTCGCGCTGCGTTCCTTGCACGACTGCTCGCGTGACGACCTGGCCGCCGCCGATGTGTTGGTAGTGCAGCGTGGCCTGAGCCGCCGCTCCTGGCAGTTGCAACGCTGGATGCGCCAGCGCGGCGGCGCGGTGGTTTACGACATCGACGACCTGCTGACGGAACTGCCGCCGCACATCAGCAACCGTGCGGCGGTGGCCGCGCAGTTGCACTGGTTGCCGCGTTGCCTGGGCGAGAGCGACGCGCTGAGCGTGTCCACGAAGAAACTTCAGCAGATGCTGGCCGAGCGGCTGGTGCTCCCGCCCGCCGTGGTCGTGCCGAACCACGCGCTGCTACCTGATGACATGCCGCTACCACCGCAGACTGAAGGCCCCGTGACGCTGGTTTTCGCATCCACCGAGAACGTGGCGGTGGACGGCATCTTTCCGGCCCTGCAAGCATTGGAGCGGGAACAACCGACGCTGCAGATGGTGGTCGTCGGCCCGCCGGGCGCCGCGTTCGAGGCTGCGGGCTTGCGCGTGCGGCGCCAGGCGCTGATGCCGCGTGAGGCCTTCCTGAGCTTCGTGCATGGCCTGCCCAACCCGGTGGGCGTGGTGCCGCTGGAAGACGGCCGCTTCGCCGCTGGCAAGAGCGCGGTGAAGTGGATGTACTACGCCAGCATCGGCGTGCCCACGCTGTGTTCGGCGGTGAGCCCCTATGCGGAAGTGATCGAAGACGGCCGCACCGGCTGGCTGGTGAGCAACACGACGCAAGCGTGGGAAGCGGCATTGC
>JBBSCV010000252.1:0-6309 GCA_038249925.1 Burkholderiales bacterium | reverse complement strand
GGCGCAGACGCTTTCCGTGGTGGCCGACGTGCTGCGACGCTACGACATCGACGGCGTGCACATCGATGACTACTTCTACCCTTACCCGCTGCCGGTGCCGGGTGCGAGGGATGGCGCCGAAGTGCCTTTCCCCGACGACGAAGCCTGGGCGCACTTTCGCAGCAGCGGCGGCACCTTGTCGCGCGACGATTGGCGCCGCCGACAGGTCGACACCATGGTGCAGGCGCTGCAGCGCACCGTGCGCGAGGCGAATGCCCATGTGCGCTTCGGCATCAGCCCCTTCGGCCTGCCGCGACCCGACCGCCGGCCGGCCGGCATCACCGGCTTCAGCCAGTACGACAAGCTCTATGCCGATGCCGAGAAGTGGCTGGAAAACGGCTGGCTCGACTACTGGGCGCCGCAGCTTTACTGGCCCATCACGCGCACCGGGCAGCAGTTCCCGGTGCTGCTGGACTACTGGCTGGCACAGAACCCTCTGCATCGCCACATCTGGCCCGGGCTCTTCACCAGCCGCGTCGGCACGGCGTCTGCAGCCACGCAGGGCGTGCCCGGCAACATCTGGCCGGCGCGCGAGATTGCCGACCAGCTGGCGCTGCTGCGCAGCCGCCCCGCAGCCGGCGGCCACATCCACTTCAGCCTGATCGCGCTGCAACAGAACCGCGACGGCCTGGCCACGCTGCTGCAGCAGGGCGCTTATGCCGTACCGGCGCTGGTGCCCGCCACACCCTGGCTGAACGCCCCGGCCGTGGGCCTGCCCGGGCTGCGGCGGCTCGGTGGCAAGCTGCGCATCGCGCCCGCCCAGGCCGGCGCGGTGCCCGTGCGCTGGGCGGTGTGGCGCCGCATGGGCGGTGCCACCGCGCCGCGCTGGCTGTTCAGCGCGCTGGCGCCGGGCGAGCGTGAATTCGACCCCGATGGCGCCGACCTCGTGTGGGTGCAAGGTGTCAACCGCGTCGGCCAGCTGGGGCCACGCGCGCTCATCCACATTTGAAGACCTTGCCATGCAGCTGAACACCGAACAGGCCCATCCCGCCCACGCGCAGCTGGACTCCTACAACACCGCCGACCTGGTCGACGCGCTGGCCGCCGACCAAGCCGGCGCCGCCGCTGCCGTGCGCCAGGCCGGCCCAGCACTGGCCCTGGCCGTGGACGCTGCCGCCGCGCGCCTGCGCCAGGGCGGGCGGCTCGTGTACGTGGGCGCTGGCACCAGCGGCCGTCTGGGTTTGCTCGACAGCGTGGAGCTGCACCCCACGTTCTCGTGGCCGCACGAACGCGCCGTGGCCTTGCTGGCCGGCGGCGAGGGCGCGCTCTACTGCGCCGTGGAAGGCGCCGAAGACAGCCGCGAAGGCGGCGCTGCCGACATTGCCGCAGCCGGCGTCAGCGCGCTGGACGTGGTGCTGCTGCTGGCCGCTTCCGGCGCCACGCCCTATGTCGTGGCCGCAGCCGAGGCCGCGCGGGCGGCCGGTGCGTTGACCGTGGGCTTTGCCAACAACGCCGGCGCGCCGCTGCTGGCGGCGTGTGAAGTGAGCGTGCTGCTGGACACCGGCCCCGAAGTCATCAGCGGCAGTACGCGCCTGAAGGCCGGCACGGCGCAGAAGATCGCGCTGAACACCTTCAGCAGCGCGGTGATGGTGAAGCTGCACAAGGTCTACGGCAACCTGATGGTGGACGTGCGCGCCAGCAACGCCAAGCTGGTGCGGCGCGCGCTGCGCCTGACCATGCTGGCCACTGGTGCCGATGAAGACGAGGCACGCGCCGCGCTGCAAGACAGCGAGCAAAGCGTGAAGCTGGCCATCGTGATGCTGAAGGCCGGCATCGATGCGCCTGCGGCGCAGGCCCGGCTGGCGGCTGCGCAAGGCAGCATCGCCGCCGCGCTGGCAGGTGCAGGCGCGGGCTGACCCGCCTGCCTGCAGCCCTTACTTGGCGGGCTTCTTCGAAGCCGGCTTGGCCGCTTTCTTGACCGTTTTCTTGGCCGAAGTCTTCGCCGGCGCCTTGGTGCTCGTCTTCTTCGGCGCCGCCTTCTTGGCCGCAGCGGGCTTCACCGCGGCCTTCTTGCCGGTTGTCTTCTTCGCCGCCGGTGCCTTGGCGGCCTTCTTCAGCGCTGCAGCTTCCTTGTCCACGGCTTTCTGCAAGGCCTTGGCCTTGCGCTCGGCACTGGTCTGCAACGCGCTCAGCTTGCGGCTGGCGCCGCGCCGCGTGGCTTCGAGCTGCTTCTCGGCCGAGGCGATGGATTTCTGCGCCGCGGCGCTGGCCTTCTTCAGGCGGGACTGCGCGCTCTTCACCTGCGCCTCAGCCATCTTGACCAGCTTGCCGACCTTGACCTTGGCCTCGTCACGCTGCTTCTCGACGCGCTTGCGCGTCTCTTTCACGCTGGCAGACATGGCGTCACCAAAGGCTTCCACCTTGTGGGTCAGCGCAGTGCCGACTTCCCTGGCGGCGGTGCTCAGGTGCTCGCCGGCCTGGGCAAGTTCAGATTTCTTGGTGGTCTTGCGAGTGGGCATGACAGTCCTTGATGAAGTGAACGAAGACGCGCGGATGACCGCGCGTCATCGCGAATTTACGCCGCGTCGCGCCGTGCGCAGACGTGGCAGATCAAACATGCGCGCACGTTGATCAAGAGTGTCGCGGAACGGCGACGGCCGGCACAGGTGTGCGGTCCGTCGCCCTCGGCGCGGCAGGCACGGTCGGCGCCATCAGCAGCGCCGCGATAATCCGCGCCCCGACCGCTTCCTCTGCTTGCCGCCTTTCCGGCTGGCTGCGCCCCATGTTCAAGAACGCTCTGATCTACCGCATCGAAACCTGGGACGCCCCCGGGCTGCCCGAGTTGGACCAACGCCTGCAGACCACCCGTTTCGTCGAATGCGGCGCCAGCCAGCCCGAATCGGTGGGCTGGGTCGAGCCGCGCGGCCAGGCCCACGGCGCGATGGTCGAGAGCATCGGCGGCCAGATCGTTCTGCGCCTGGCCACCGAAACCAAGGCCGTGCCCGGCGGTGTCATCAAGGACCAGGTGGGCAAGAAGCTCGACGCCATCGAGAAGGACACCGGCCGTCGCCCCAAGGGCAAGATCGTCAAGGAGCTGAAGGAAGAGGTCATCCACGCGTTGCTGCCACGCGCCTTTCCGAAGCGCAGCGACACCGTGGTCTGGATCGACCCGCAGGCGCAGTGGCTGCTGGTCGGCGCGGGCAGCGTGAAGAAGGCCGACGCCGTGGTCACGCGCCTGGTGGAACTGCTGGCTGCCGCAGGCGGCGGCCTGAAGCTCGGCCTGGTGCAGACGGCCGTGGCGCCGGCCACTGCCATGGCCACCTGGCTGGCCGAAAAGGAAGGGCCGGCCGGCTTCAGCATCGACCGTGAATGCGAGCTGAAGCAGCCCGACAGCGAAAAGGCGACCGTGCGCTACGCCCGCCACACGCTGGACATCGACGAAGTGGGCGAGCACGTGCGCCAAGGCAAGATGCCGACCCAGCTGGCGCTGACCTGGGCCGGCCGCGTGAGTTTCGTGCTCAGCGAAGCGCTGACGCTGAAGAAGATCAAGCTGCTGGACGTGGTGCTGGAAGGACCAGGAGCCGATGCCGGCGCTGCACGCCACGGCGGCAAGGACGACGGCGGCTTCGACGCCGACGTGGCGCTCTTCACCGGCGAGCTGCGCCTGCTCATCCCCGAGCTGATGGCGGCGCTCGGCGGCCTGCAGACGCGGCCAGCAGCAGCGCTGCCGCCACCGCCTGCCGACGCGGCTTCCGTGGCGCCCTGGGACAGCGTGCCGGCCTGAGCAGGCCTGAGCGGGCACACGCCTCGACCCCCTCAGGTGCGGGGGGGCAGCACATGCACTTCTGTTCAGGCGGTGTGTGCCTCGGCAACATCGCGGCAACAGCTCCAGCCCGGGGCACAAGGATGGAGGAACGTTTCATGATGAGTTCTGCCGCACTGCAGGTCTGCAAAAAGGGCGCGATGACCGCCGCCGTGGCCTTGAGCCTGGGTCTGGCCACCGACCGGGACGCCGAAGCGCTGACCGTGCTGCTGAACTTCGTGAGCGGGCCCACCACCGACCGCAACAACGTCAGCACACTGCCCGAGACCTTCGCCTCCTGGGGCTTCACCGGCATGTCGCTCACCGACGTTCGCAACGCCACGCTGGCGGCGGTGCAGAACCACTACCTGGGCTACCCCAGCTTTGCCACCAATGCCTTGAGCCCGCTGCCGGCGGGTTACGAGCTCAACATCAACTTCGAGTGGAGCAACGGTCAAACCGCCCCGGTCAATGGCGACACCGAGTGGTACTACATGAACATCGGCGACGCCAACCCCAACCAGGGTTTTCTGGGCCAGGCCTGCCTGGGTTGCGTGCGCAACAGCGCTGGCAACTCGACGGTGGCCAACGGCACCATGTTCGGCTCTTCGCTCACCGACACCATTTCGGGCCTGCTCGGCCTGGCCACCAGCAACGCGCATCGCATCAACCTGCTGGCGGGCACCGTGACGCACGAGATCGGCCACGGTCTGAGCCTGGTGCACCCGTCGGGCCAGGCGCCGAACCCGGGCGCCAGCCTGTGGTCGGTGATGGCCACCGGCGCTTCGCCGTCTTTGATGCCCAGCGCTGAGCGCGTGAAGGCGCGCGACTTTTCGTACGGCGAGTTCTCCACGCTGATACAGACCGTGGGCCTGCGCCAGGTGACGCCGATACCCGAGCCCGGCACCTGGTTGATGATGGGCCTGGGCCTGGTGGCCGTGGCCTGGGTGCGCCGCAAGGCGCCGACGCGGGAACCTGTGGCCGCTTGACCGCCTGCCGCGCCCCGCCTGCCGCCCTCATCAGCGCGTAGTCTCGAAAAGCCCCCGTCGCTTCGGCGCCGGGGGCTTTTTGTTGCTGCCCCGCTTGGCCCAGCCTCGGTTAGATTCGCGCCGCTTCTGCCGGTACACACACTTGCTGCGCTCATGAACACCACCGAGCTTTTCCTCATTGCGATGCTGATCGTCTTCAGCATCCCTTACCTGCTCTGGCGCCTCGCGCGCACCGACTACTGGGCGCCGCTGGTGGTGGTGCAGATCGTCACCGGCGTGCTGCTCGGCCCAGGCGTGCTGGGCGCCGCCCTGCCCAGCTACTACGAAGCCATCTTCACGCCTGCGGTGATCGGCGCGCTGAACGGCGTGGCCTGGTGGGCGGTGTCGCTCTTCGTCTGCCTGGCCGGGATCGAGCTGGACCTCGCGCAAGCCTGGAAGAGCCGCCGCGAGAGCGCCGTGACAGCGGGCTTTGCGCTCTTCACGCCACTGCTGCTGGGTTGCGCCGCGGCAGCGGTGATGCTGCTCTACCCCGGCTGGGTGGGCCCGCGCGCGGCGAACTGGCAGTTCGTCTTGGGCATCGGCATGGCCTGCGCGGTCACGGCCCTGCCGATCCTGATCTTGCTGATGGAGAAGCTGGACATCCTGCATCAGCCGCTGGGCCAGCGCATCCTGCGCTATGCCAGCCTCGACGACGTTGCCATCTGGGGCGTGCTGGCGCTGATCCTGATGGACTGGGAGCGGGTCGGGCGCCAGGTGGTGTTCCTGGTGCTGTTCACTGTGGCCTGCGTGCTGTTCCGCCGCTTGATGCGGCGCGTGCCCGAGCGCGACCGCTGGTACCTGGCGCTGATGTGGTTGCTGCTGGTGGCCCTGGGCGCGGACTGGTCGGGCCTGCACTACATGGTGGGCGCCTTTCTGGCCGGCGCGGCCCTCGACAAGCATTGGTTCGACAGCGCCAGGCTCGAACAGCTGCGCCACCACGTGCTGCTGGTGCTGATGCCGGTGTTCTTTCTCAGCACCGGGCTGCGCACCGACTGGAACCTGGGCGGCGCCACCGTGCTCGTGGCGGCGGCCTGGCTGCTGGCCGCCAGCGTCGGCGGCAAGCTGCTCGGCATTCACCTGGCCGGGCGGGTGCAGCGTTGGCAGCCCGGCGAGGCAACGCTTGTGGGCTGGCTGCTGCAGACCAAGGCCCTGATCGAGATCATCTTCGCCAACGTGCTGCTCGACAAGCAGGTCATCACCGCCGAAACCTTCACCGCGCTGCTGTTGATGGCGGTGGCCAGCACCATGCTGACGGTGCCCGTCGTCACGCCCATGCTCGGCAGGCTGAAGAGCGTGGTGACGCGTTCAAGTTAGCGCTGTTCAAGTTAGGGACCTTCAAGTTAGGGATAGGGCGGGCATGCCCTGTGCGCATGCGGCGTGGCAGGCGCTACCTTCGGAGGGCATGCGCGCCGCAACTCGTGGGCCACCCGGCCACCTGGGCCGCACGTGCCGCGCTTCAACCAACGATGAAGGATCTGCAATGACCCATTCCTCCTCTCC
>JBBSCV010000251.1:0-6334 GCA_038249925.1 Burkholderiales bacterium | reverse complement strand
CGCGCCACGGCCTCGATGTCCAGGTGTTCGGGCGCCAGCCAGCCCACGGCGAGGCTGCCGCGTGTGGGGGTGGCCTCATTGAGGGTGGGCGCTTCGGCCTGCGCGTCAGCCACCAATTTGGGCAGTGAATACCACTGCGGTGCGCTCCAGCCGAACTGCTGTGCGTATTCCACGGCCAGGCTCTCGAAGCGCTGTTGTTGCCCGGTGGCGCGGTAAAGGTCGAACAGCACCAGCCAGGTTTCGGCATGCTGACCGCGCGGGCCGTCGTCGGCCGTCAGGCGCTGCAGGGCGTCTTCGCACTGGGCGAAATCGGCATTGGCGAAAGAAATGACGGCTTCGTCCAGTTCGGGGTCGTGCACGACCTCGCTCACATCCACCGCGAAGGGGTTGCCGAAATCGTTGAGTGTGCCCAGCTGTGAGGATGTCGCCGCGGCGCGCTCGGCGGCGCTGTCGTAGCCCGGCGCCATCGCAGGCGCGGTGCCGGGGGTATCGAAAGACACCGCTGTCATCGGCGCCAGCGGCGGCAGGCTGTTGCCCATCTGCACCGGTGCCGGCGCGGCAGCGGGCGGCAGCACCAACGGGGGCGGCGCCGGGGGTGGTGGAGTCGGGCGATAGCTCTCTGCAGCGGCGTCCTGCGGCAGGCGGCCGGCGTAGGCAGCGCGCAGCCCGCTGCTGTCGCCGCCGTCGGCAGATTCGCGCGGCTCACGAGCTTCGCTCCATTCGCGAGTTTCCCGAGCTTCCCGAGATTCGCGCACGTCACGCGATTCGCGCGCCGGCGGCGGCACCGCGCTGCTCAGGCCAGCAGCCTTGTTGCGCGTGCTGTTGAAGCCGGCGTCGCCGACCATCTGCTGCTCGATCTCGTCGATCTTGGCCTTCACGCCGTCGGGGCGCTTGGCTGCGTTGTCGGGCAGCCGCGCCTCGGAGTCGTCCAGCCGCGACGAGGTGCCCAGCGACGCCAGCTGTTCGGGCGACAAGCCTTCCCGACGCACCCGGCGCAGCATGTCGAACTCGCGCTTGCGCACGAAGTCGTTGCGCCTTTTGCGCTCGATCATTGCCTTGAGCTCTGACTTTTCGAGCTCGAGCTCGCGCGCGTCTTCCTGGCGGGAATTGATGTCGGTCCAGTCCGTGGTCGGGTTCGCGACAAAGCGCGCCACCTTGCGGAAGAAACTCTCGTTCTCGGACATGGCCAGGATGGTACGCCAGGGTCTCGCCAGGCCTTGTCCGGGGTCAGTCGCCGAACATCTTCTGCTTGAGTTCGCGGCGCTGCTGGGCTTCCAGCGACAGCGTGGCCGTGGTCCGCGCCAGCAGACGCTGCAGGCCGATGGGCTCGCCCGTTTCGTCGCAGAACCCGTACTCGCCGGTGTCAAGGCGCGTCAAGGACTGTGCGACCTTCTTCAGCAGCTTGCGCTCGCGGTCGCGCGTGCGCAACTCAAGCGCGTGCTCTTCCTCGATGGTGGCGCGGTCGGCGGGGTCGGGCACGATCGACGTGTCTTCGCGCAGATGCTCGGTGGTTTCTCCGGCATTGCTCAGCAGGTCGTCCCTCTGCTTTTGCAGCTGGGCGCGGAAGAAGTCGATCTGCTTGTCGTTCATGTACTCGCTGTCGGGCATGGCCAGCAGCTCTTCGACCGTGAGTTCACGGCCAGGCTTGCTCTTCCAGGCATTGGCGAGCTTGGGGTCGCGCAGTCGCGCGTTCTTGGGCAGGTCGGCCGTTTCTGTCATCGGTCGGTAGGTGGGGGCGGCGGGCGCGAAGCGGTCGGTGAAGCGGTTCACGCCCTGCGCCGGCGCCGGGCTGGGCAGTTGGTTCTGCGGCGCCGCCTTTTGCGCGGCCTTCTGCGCAGCGCTCTTGGGCGCTGGGGCCTTCACATGCAAGCCCGGCGGCGGCGCCGGTGCGGGTGTCGGCGGCGTCACAGCCACGGGGGCTGCCTTTTGCTCGGCTTTTGGCTCGGCTTTCGGGGCTGCCTTGGCGGCGGCCTTGGGGGCTGCCTTGGCTGCGGGTTTGGCTGCGGGCTTGGCGATTTCGGGGCTCGCGGGTGCGGCCTTCGTCTTGCTGGCGGCCGCGGTCTTGGCCGGTGGCTTGCTCACGGGAACCTCCTCACCTGTCGAATGCGCCTGGTCGGGCATCGGTGTTTTGGGGCCCTGATCAATCAGGGCGCTTATCTCGCGCATCCCGCCGAAGCGGGGTCCTGTTCAGCCCCGGGGGGCCTGCAAGGCGCGCGATTGTAGCCACGGCCTGCGCGGGCCGCTGATTCAGACCAGGCACTGCTCCAAACCCTGGAGCAGCACTTCCTTCGGGAGGTCGATGCCGATGAACACCATCTTGCTGTTTTTCTCTTCGCCCGGCGCCCACTTCGGCCCGAGGTCGCTGCCCATCAACTGGTGCACGCCCTGGAAGATGACCTTGCGGTCGCTGCCCTTCATGAACAGCACGCCCTTGTAGCGCAGCAGCTTGGGGCCATACACCTGCACGATGGCGCCGAGAAAGTCTTCCAGCTTTGCCGGGTTGAAGGCCTTGTGGCTGCGAAACACGAAGCTCTTCACGTCGTCGTCGTGGGCATGGTGGGCCGGGTGGTCGCAGTGTTCGCCGTGCTCGTGGTCGTGGTGGTCCTGACTATGAGCGTGGGCATGGTCGTGAGCGTGGCTGTCCGCGTTCAGGAACTCGGGGTCGATCTCGAGCTTGGAGTTGAGGTTGAAGCCCTTGAGGTCGAAGACGCTGGCGATAGGCACTTCGCCGAAATGCACCTTGTGCTGCGGCGCGCGCGGGTTCATGTGCTTGATGCGGTGCAGCAGTGCAGCGGTGTCCGCTTCGCTGCAGAGGTCGCTCTTGCTCAGGAAAATCTGGTCGGCGAAACCGATCTGGCGGCGCGCTTCCTGGCGGTCGTTGAGCTGCTGTTCGCCGTGCTTGGCGTCCACCAGCGTCAGGATGCTGTCGAGCAGGTAGCTCTCTGCAATCTCGTCGTCCATGAAGAAGGTCTGCGCCACGGGGCCGGGGTCGGCCAGCCCGGTGGTCTCGATGACGACGCGGTCGAAGTCGAGTTCACCCTTCCTGCGCTTCTCGGCCAGGTCGGCCAGCGTGGTGCGCAGGTCTTCGCGGATGGTGCAGCAGACGCAGCCATTGTTCATCTGGATGATCTGCTCTTGCGTGTCGGCCACGAGAATCTCGTTGTCGATGTTCTCTTCGCCGAACTCGTTCTCGATGACCGCGATCTTCTGGCCGTGGTTTTCCGACAGCACGCGCTTGAGCAGCGTCGTCTTGCCCGAGCCCAGGAAGCCGGTGAGGATGGTGGCGGGAATGAGTTTGCTGGTTGACATGGCGGTTCTCTTGAAGCGAAGGGCACGAAAGATGAGGGCGGCAGGCGCTTTGACAAGCCTGCCGCGCGGGCTTACGAAGCCGCCGGCGGTGGCGGAGGTGTTGCGGCGGCGGCCCAGCGGTCCAGATGCGGCAGCAGCGCGCGGTAGGGCGCCAGCAGCAGCACGGCCATCGCGGCTTTCACGGCAAGGTCGCCACTGGTGAGTTGCAGCCAGTTCATCTCGCTGCCCGCGAAGGCCAGGAAGAAGAACACGCCGGTGTCCACCACGCTGGCCACCAGCGAACCCCACAGCGGTGCTTTCCACCAGGTGGCGCGGCGCCAGCGGTTGAAGAGCAGAATGTCCATTGTCTGCGCCACGATGAAGGCCGCACCCGAAGCGAGCGCGATGCGCCACGGCGCCAGCGCCAGAGACACCACCACGGCGACAGCAAAACCTGCCCACGCCACCCGGCGTGCTGCGGCCGGGCCGAGGGCGCGGTTGGTGAGGTCGGTGACGAGGAACACCAGCGGGTAGCTGAAGGCGCCCCAGGTCAGCCAGTCGTTGATGGTGTGCTGCACCAGCACGTTGGACAGCACGATCACGGTCGCCATCGCGGCGACAGGCCATGCCAGGATTTTGA
The DNA here is from genome assembly GCA_038249925.1 of Burkholderiales bacterium. Taxonomy (GTDB): domain Bacteria; phylum Pseudomonadota; class Gammaproteobacteria; order Burkholderiales; family Burkholderiaceae_C; genus Rubrivivax. Next base: position 2,406 of record JBBSCV010000251.1, on the reverse strand, counting down.
GGGTCGGGTTCATGGGCGCTGCGGCTCTGAGGCGGGTGACGATTGTCGCCGCTGCCGCGTCCATCCGCGGGCGCGGGCGCCTCGGTTATTCTCTTCTCCCCTTTCCACTGCCGGCACCCCCCTCAGTGTCTGACCCTGCCCCTCATCGGTCCGCACGCGCTGCCCCCGCCGCGCGTGCGGACCGCAGACCGTTCTTCCAGCGCCTGATCGAGTTCATCTCGCCCGGGCCGGACACCAAGGACGAACTCATACGAACCCTGGCCGAAGCCGAAGACCGAGAGCTGATCGAGCCCGAGTCCCGGTTGATGCTGGAAGGTGTGTTGCGCATGGCCGACATGACGGCCGGCGACGTGATGGTGCCCACGCCGCGCATGGACCTGCTGGACATCGCCGCCGACTACGACAAGTTGCTGGGCGTGGTGATCACCACCGCGCATTCGCGCTTTCCGGTCTACGACGGTGCGCGCGAGAACATCATCGGCATCCTCATGGCCAAGGACCTGCTGAAGCTGCAGCGCTCCCCTGGGCTGAACCTGCGCACGCTGCTGCGGCCAGCGGTCTTCGTGCCCGAGAGCAAGCGGCTGAACGAGCTGCTGCGCGACTTCCGCAGCAACCGCAACCACCTGGCCATCGTCATCGACGAGTTCGGCAACACCGCGGGCCTGATCACGATCGAAGACGTGCTGGAAGAAATCGTCGGTGAAATCGAGGACGAATTCGACGAGCAGGAACAGGAGAACGGCATCTACACCCTGGCCGACGGCACGCACCGCGTGGCCGGCGACGTCGGCATCGGTGCCGTGAACGAGGCCTTCGGAACGAGCCTGCCCGAAGACGAGTTCGACACCATAGGCGGCCTGGTGGCGCAAGAGCTCGGCCGGGTGCCGCGCCGCACCGAGATGGTGGAAGTGGGCGGGCTGCGCTTCACGGTGATGCTGACGCGCGGTGGCGCGGTGCGCTGGTTCCGCGTGGCGCGTGCGCCGCAGCCCGAGGCCCCGGCCGACGACGGCCACCTCGATTGAAGGCCGACGCGCCGTGGCTGCGGCGGCTGGAACTGCCAGCTGTGGCGGCCCTGGGCGCGCTGCAGACCCTGGCTTTCGTGCACACCGTGCTGTGGCCGCTGCCGCTGGTCACGATGGTGCTGCTGGTGTGGCGGCTGAGTGCCGCCCGGCCAGGCCGCGCTGCCCTGCTGGGCTGGTGTTACGGCACGGCCTGGTTGTGTGCCGGCACCTGGTGGCTCTTCATCAGCCTGCACCGCTATGGTGGCCTGCCGGCGCCGCTGGCGGGCGCGGCGGTGTTTGCCTTGTCGGCAGCGCTGTCGCTGTACCTGGCTGCGGCCAGTGCAGCGTATGCCGCCTGGCGTCGCGGCGGCGGCGGCGATGTGGCGCTTTTCGCAGCGCTGTGGCTGCTGGTGGAACTGGCCCGCGGCCTGCTCTTCACGGGCTTCCCCTGGGTGGCATCGGGTTACGCGATGGTGGACGCACCGCTGGCCGCGCTGGCGCCCTGGCTCGGCGTCTACGGCATCGGCGCCTTGATGGCTGCGCTGGCAGCTGGCCTCGTGGTGGCGGCGCAGGCAGCACAGCGCGGTGCCGGCGTGCGTGGCGCCGCACTCGCGCTGGCCGCGCCATTGGCCGTGCTGCTGGCGGCCGTGGCGGTGCCGGCCGACTTCACCCGGCCCGCTGGCACGCTGCAAGTCGCGCTGCTGCAAACCAACGTCGCGCAGGACGAGAAGTTCGCCGCCGACCACATGCCCGAGGCGCTGGCCTGGGTGGCGCGTGAACTGCTCGCGGCCAAGGCCGATCTCGTCGTGGCGCCTGAGACCGCCGTGCCGCTGCTGCCCGATCAGCTGACCGAGTTCGCCCCCGGCTACTGGCAGCTGCTGCAAGAGCGCTTCCGCGAGCGTGGCGCGGCGCTGGTGGGCGTGCCGCTGGGTGACTACGAGCGCGGCTACACCAACAGCGTGGCGGGCCTGTCGGCGGCGCCGGAGTACCGCTACGACAAACACCATCTCGTGCCTTTCGGCGAGTTCATCCCCACCGGCTTTCGATGGTTCACGCAACTGATGAACATCCCGTTGGGCGACTTCAACCGCGGTGGCCTGACACAGCCCTCGTTCGACGTGGCCGGGCAGAGGGTTGCGCCCAACATCTGCTACGAAGACCTCTTCGGCGAAGAACTCGCGAAGCGCTTTGCCAGCGCCGCTGGCGCGCCCACGGTGCTGGCCAACATCAGCAACATCGGCTGGTTCGGCAACAGCATTGCGATACCGCAGCACCTGAACATCTCGCGGCTGCGCACGCTGGAGCTTCAGCGGCCGATGCTGCGCGCCACCAACACCGGGGCCACGGCCGTCATCGACCACCGCGGCGTGGTCACGGCCGCACTGGCGCCGCACACGCGCGGCGT
>JBBSCV010000250.1:0-6335 GCA_038249925.1 Burkholderiales bacterium | reverse complement strand
GCCATTGCCGGCGTGGCCGTGGTGTGGCTGATACCGGAGCCCCCACCGCGCGTCGGAGCGTCACCGCTGCGCCTGGCCGCGCTGGCCAGCCTGTGGCGCGACGTCCGCACGCGCGCTTCGGTGTTCGGCTACTTCGGCCACATGTGGGAGCTGTACACGGTATGGGTGCTGATGCCGCTGGTGCTGGCCACTCGGCTGCAGGGCGCGGTGGCCGTGTCGGGCTGGGCCTTTGTCGTGCTGGGTGCGGGTGCCGTGGGCTGCGTGGTGGGCGGCCTGCTCGCGCCGCGCTGGGGCAGTGCGCGCGTGGCCGGCACGCAGCTGGCCACCAGCGGCCTGTGCTGCCTGGCGGCACCGTGGATGCTGGGCGCACCGCTGCCGCTGTTTCTGGCCTGGTTGGTGCTGTGGGGCGTCACCGTGTCTGGTGATTCGCCGCAGTTCAGCGCGCTGACGGCCGCCAACGCCCCGCGTGAAGCGGTGGGCAGCGTGCTGACGCTCAGCAACAGCATCGGCTTCAGCATCTCGGCGCTGAGCATCGAAATCTTCGTGCGCCTGCTGGCCACGCACACGCTCGCGCAACTGCTGCCCTGGCTGGCACTGGGGCCGTTGCTGGGCCTCATCGCGCTGCGGCCGCTGCTGAAGCTGCAAGGCAAGGCATGAAGACCCGCCGCCTGCTGCTGCAAGCCACCGCCGCCACCGGCGCCGCCCTGGCCGCGCCAGCCTGGGCACAGGCGCCCGCCTCGGCCGCGCTGCTGCAGCGGGCCATTCCGAGCAGCGGTGAGCGCCTGCCCGCTGTCGGCCTGGGCACCTGGCTGACCTTCGACCTGCCCATCAGCGACGGGGAAGGCATGGCGCGCCGCCGCCAGGTGCTGGACCGCTTCTTCGCCGGCGGCGGGCGCCTGGTCGACAGTTCGCCGATGTACGGCCATGCCGAAGCCGTGATGGGCGAACTGCTGGCGCGGCCCGAACCGCGCCTGTTCAGCGCGACCAAGGTGTGGACCGGCCTGCCGCAGTACGGCCCGACGCAAATGCGGCGCTCTCTGGCGCTGTGGCGGCTGCCGCGTGTGGACCTGATGCAGGTGCACAACCTGCTGGCCTGGCGCGCCCACCTGAAGACGCTGCGTGATTGGCAGGCCGAAGGCCGCACGCGCTACATCGGTGTCACCACCTCGCACGGGCGCGCGCCCGACGAGGTGCGCCAGATCCTGCAGAACGAGCGCATCGACGTGCTGCAGATCACCTACAGCCCCGCCGACCGCAGCGCCGAACCGTTGCTGGCACTGGCCGCGGAACGCGGTGTCGCCGTCATCGTCAACCGGCCCTTCGACGGCGGCGCCTTGCTCACACGGCTGGGCAGCCAGCCGCTGCCCGCCATCGCCCGAGACTTGCAATGTGACAACTGGGCCACGCTGGTGCTGAAGTGGACGCTGGCGAACACTGCCGTCACCTGCGCAATACCGGCCACCACGAACCCGCTGCACGTGGTGCAGAACCTGGCCGCGCTGCAGGGGCCGCTGCCAGATGTGCGGCAGCGCGCCGCGCTGCTGGCCGCGATGGCGGTCGGCTGAACGGTTGAACGGCTGAAGCCTTACTGGAAGGCCACCTCGGCAAAGCTGCGCAGCTTGCGGCTGTGCAGGCTGCCCGGCCGTTCTTGCCGCAGCAGTTCCACCGCGCGCATGCCGATGCGCAGATGCTGGTCGACCCGTTCCCGGTAGAAGGTGTTGGCCATGCCGGGCAGCTTGATCTCGCCGTGCAGCGGTTTGTCGCTCACGCAGAGCAGAGTGCCGTAGGGCACGCGGAAGCGAAAGCCGTTGGCGGCAATGGTGGCGCTTTCCATGTCCAGCGCCACGGCACGGCTCTGGCTGAAACGTCGCTCGGGCCCGGCATTCGGCAGCAGTTCCCAGTTGCGGTTGTCGGTGCTCGCAACCGTGCCGGTGCGCAAGATGCGCTTGAGCTCGTAGCCCTGGAGCTGCGTCACATCGGCCACGGCCTGCTCCAGCGCCACCTGCACTTCGGCCAGCGCCGGGATGGGTACCCAAAGCGGCAGCTCTTCGTCGAGCACATGGTCTTCACGCATGTAGCCGTGGGCCAGCACGTAGTCACCGAGTTGCTGGCTGTTGCGCAGGCCGGCGCAGTGGCCCAGCATCAGCCAGGCATGCGGCCGCAACACCGCCACGTGGTCGGTGATGGTCTTGGCGTTGGCCGGGCCGACGCCGATGTTGACCATCGTGATGCCGCTGTTGTCAGGCCGGCGCAGGTGGTAGGCCGGCATCTGCGGCAGGCGCGGTGGCGGCATGCCGAATTCGTCGCCCGGGCGGGTGCTGGTGCCGGCCCGGCGCGTGATGACGTTGCCCGGTTCGACAAAAGCCTCGTACTCGCTGGCGGTGTCGGCCATCACCGCGTGGCCCAGCTTGATGAATTCGTCGATGTAGAACTGGTAGTTCGTGAAGAGCACGAAGTTCTGGAAGTGCTCGGGCGCGGTGCCGGTGTAATGGCGCAGGCGGTGCAGCGAATAGTCCACGCGCGGCGCCGTGAAGAGCGCCAGCGGCTGGGCCTCACCCGGCGCCGGGTTGTGGGTGCCGTTGGCAATGCCATCGTCCATCGCCGCCAGGTCGGGCAGGTCGAAGAGGTCGCGCATCTTCAGCCGCCGCTCGTGCGGCATGCTGCCTTCCAGGTGGTCGTGTTCAGCCAGCGAGAAGTGCACGGGGATGGGCTGCGCGCTGGTGCCCACCTCGATGGGCACGCCGTGGTTCTTCAGCAGCAGGCGGAACTGTTCGAGGTAGTAGTTGGCAAACAGGTCGGGCCGCGTCACGGTGATCTCGAAGGTGCCGGGCCCGGCCACGAAACCGTAACTCAGCCGTGAATCGGCACGCGCCACGGTGCTGGTGCGCACACGCACGAACGGGTAGCAGGCGCGCACCGGCTGGCCGTCGTCTTCGCCGGCCACGAAGCGGCGCAGGCTGTCGCGAAGATGCTCGACGCTGCTGCGGTAGATGGCCTGCACTTGAGCCAGTGCGGCCTCGGCGTCTTCGAACCTGGCGGGGGCGATGAAAAGCGGCAATGAAGTCATGCCGGATTATCAGCCTGGGGTCTGCCCCACTGCGGGAGCAGCCGCCGCGGCGCCTTCGGCCAGCAGCTTTTCCATCTCATCCATCAGCTTGTTCATCTGCGCGATGAGGGCGCGGTAGGGCGCGGGGGAATTCATGTCCAGCCCCGCCTCCTTCAGCAGCGGCACCGGGTGGCGCGAGCCGCCGCTCTTCAGCACGCCCAGGTAGGTGTCGCGCAGGCCCGGCGTGCCTGCCAGCAGCTGGGTGCTGAAGTGGTGGGCCGCAGCCATCGAGGTGGCGTACTGGTAGACGTAGAACGGCCGGTAGAAGTGGGGAATGATCGCCCACTCGCTGCACACCGCCGGATCGATGTTCATCACGCCGGTTTCGGCGCCGTGGTACTGCCTCAGCAGACCACAGTACATCTGCGTCATGCGCTTGCCGGTGACGGCCTCGCCGCGCTCCAGCGCGTCGTGCACCTGCAATTCGAATTCGGCAAACATGGTCTGGCGGAAGAACGCGCCGCGCAGGCGCTCGACGGTCTCGCCCAGGAAGAACAGGCGTTCTTCCTGGCTCTGCGCCGTTTTCAGCACATGGCCCTGCAGCAGCATCTCGTGCGTGAAGGCCGCAATCTCGGCCAGAAACAGCGGGTAGCCGGCCTTCTCGGGCGGCTGTGCGCCGTGGGCCTGCAGCGTGTGCATGCCGTGGCCCCACTCGTGCGTGTAGGTGCTGACGCTGCCGAAGGTGTCCTGGTGGTTCAGGAAGATCAGCGGCGTCATGCCGTAGACGCCGCTCTGGTAGGCGCCAGGGCTCTTGCCGGGCGCGGGGTAGACATGCATCGTGCGTTCGGCCAGCGCCTTCTTCAGCTGCGCCTGGTAGGGCGCGCCCAACGGCGCCACCGAGGCCAGGGTCAACTCGGCGGACAGCTCGGGCGTGTAGCGGCGCGTGGTCTTCACCAGCTCGGGGTAGATGTCGTGGTAGCCCAGGTCGGGCAGGCCCAGCATCTTCTGGCGCAGCTTGAAATAGCGGTGCAGCGTGGGCAGGCCGCGCTGGGCCTCGGCCACCAGCGTGCGGTAGACGCTCTCGGGGATGGCGTTGTCAGACAGGCTCGCCGCCACCGCAGATGGGTGGCCGCGCAGGCGTGCGTTGATGACGCCAGCCTCCACGCGCTGGGCCAGCGTGCTGCCCATGGTGTTCTCGAAGCGGGTGTTGGCGCGGAAGAAAGCGTCGAAGGCCTGCTTGCGCACGGCGCGGTCGGGGTGGGCGCGCAGGCGGTTGTAGCCGGTGTTGTCCACGCGCACGGGCTTGCCGTCCACGGTGATGCTGGGCCACTCCATGTCCACCGAGGTCAACAACGTGCGCGTGTTGCCTTGGCCGCTCAGCACGGGGCCCAGGGCGGCCAGCGCGGCTTCAGCCTCGGGGTGCAGCTTGTGTTGGGCTACACGCAGCACTTCCTGCAAGCGCATGCTGTGGCGGGCCAGGCCGGGCTCGGCCTTCAGCCAGGTGTTGATGCGTTTTTCGCCCAAGGCGGCGATGGCGCCGTCCACCCACGCCACCGAGGCGCCGAACTGGCCCGAGAGTGAACGCGCCTGCGCGCCACGCTCCTGGTTGCGCGGGTTGCGGTTGTCGGTGGAGGCCAGGGCGCTGGCGTAAACGCCCACGCGGCGCAGGCGCTGGCTGGCTGCCGAGAGTTTGTCCAGCGCCCCGCGCAGGCTGGCGGCATTGCGGCCGAAGTCCTTCTGCAGCGCCTTAAAGGCCGGCAGTTCAGCCAGCAGGGCCAGGCGTTCGGCTTCCCAGGCGGCGTCGCTCGCGAACAGCGGGCTCAGGTCCCAGACGTACTTCGGGTCGGTGACTGGCGCGGCTGCCGTCGCGGCCACCGCGTTGGTTTCCGCGAGCACGCTGTCATCGTCTGTCTCTGCCTGGGCGTTGCCCAACAGAAGGCCAAAGGCGGCCACGGCAAGCGCGGTAGCACGCAAGCGGGGCAGGCGGGGCAGGTGTACGCGCGAGAGGGCGGGGGCGGTTGTTCGCATGGCGGCAAGGCAGCAGATGAAAAGCCGCGATTGTGGCCACAGCGGAGGCGCCTTGCTCGGCTAGAGGATGTACCGGGACAGATCCTCGTTGTGCGCCAGTTCGGCCAGCCGCGCATCCACCGCTGCGGCGTCTATCACCACCGTCTGCCCGCTGCGGTTCGGCGCTTCGAAGCTGATTTCATCCAGCAGCCGCTCCATCACCGTGGCCAGGCGGCGCGCGCCGATGTTCTCTGTGCGCTCGTTCACCTCGAAGGCAATCTGCGCCAGGCGCTGCACGCCTTCGGGCAGCACCTCCAGGTTCACGCCTTCGGTGGCGAGCAGCGCCTGGTACTGCTTGATCAGGCTGGCGTCGGTGCTGGTGAGGATGGCCTCGAAGTCCTGGACGCTGAGCGATTGCAGCTCCACCCGGATGGGGAAACGGCCCTGCAGTTCGGGGATCAGGTCGCTGGGCTTGGCCAGATGGAAAGCGCCGCTGGCGATGAACAGCATGTGGTCGGTCTTGACCATGCCGTACTTGGTGCTGACGGTGGTGCCTTCCACCAGCGGCAGCAGGTCGCGCTGCACGCCCTGGCGGCTGACCTCGGCGCCGCCGTGTTCCTGGCGGTTGGCCACCTTGTCGATCTCGTCGATGAAGACGATGCCGTTGCCCTCTGCGTTCGCCAGCGCCGCGGTGCGCAGTTCTTCTTCGTTCACGCGCTTGCCGGCTTCTTCGTCGATGAGCAGATGGCGCGCCTCGCCAATCTTCAGCTTGCGCAGCTTTCGCTTGGCCACCCCGGCCTGCGAGAACAGGCCCTTCAGCTGCTCGGCCATCTCTTCCATGCCCGGCATGCCCTGCGCGCCCAGGATCTCCAGCGTCGGCTTGGCCTCGGCGAGGTCGATCTCGATCTCCTTGTCGTCCAGCGTGCCCTCGCGCAGGCGCTTGCGCATCACTTGGCGTGCGGTGTTTTCTGCAGCGGGTGGCGCAGCCGTTGGGCTGTCGAAGCCCATGCGTGCGGCTTCGCGCGGCGGCGGCACCAGCGCGTCGAGCAAGCGGTCTTCGGCCGCGTCTTCTGCGGCCGCGCGCTGGCGATGCATCTGGCTTTCGCGCTCTTGCTTGATGGCCACCTCGACCAAGTCGCGAACGATGCTGTCGACGTCCTTGCCGACATAGCCCACCTCGGTGAACTTGGTGGCTTCCACCTTGATGAAAGGCGCGTCGGCCAAGCGCGCCAGCCGCCGGGCGATCTCGGTCTTGCCCACGCCGGTGGGGCCGATCATCAGG
>JBBSCV010000249.1:0-6338 GCA_038249925.1 Burkholderiales bacterium | reverse complement strand
GCCGCAGCGCGCAGCAAGGCGGGGTCGCTGCACCAGCCCTGCAGGCCGAAGGGTTCGGCCTCGGGCCGGCCGGCTTGCAACTGTGCCTGCACGTGCGCCTGCAGCTTGCCGATGTTGAGCCAGTCGCCCATCAGGTACTTGCAGTGCAGCAGCCAGCTCGCCAGCAGCGGCCGCGTGGGCTCCAGCCGAAACATCTGTTCATAGACGATGGCCGCCTCTTCGAAGTTCTTGGTGTCGAGCAGCGTGCGCGCAAAACGCTCCATCACCTCGATACGGCCGGGCGCCAATTGCAGCGCGCGCGCCAGGCTGCGCTGCGCCTCTGCAGGCTCGCTGAGGTGGGACTGCACCACGCCCAGCACCGCCCAGGCGTCTGCGGACTCGGGAAACTCGGTGGTGGCGCGCTCGAACAGCGCCATCGCCTCCGGCGTGCGGCCCTCTTCTTCCAGCATCAGTCCGCGGTGCAGCAGCAACAGCAGCCGCCACTGCGGCGCCGCCGGCTGCAGGGCCACCGCGCGTTCGAAGTGCAGCGTGGCTTCGTCACCACGGCCCAGCGAGCGCAGGCTTTGCGCCAGGTCGATGTGCAGCGCGGCCCGGTCGAGCGCGGTGGCGCTTGTGGGGGCGAAGGTCTCGTCTGAAGCCAGACGCAGCGCTTCGGCAAAGGCCTCGGCGGCGCGCGCGTGGTCATTCTTTGCGGCGAGGGCGCGCGCCAGGGCGGCGGCAGTGCTGAAGGGGTTGACGGTGGAGGCGACGGTGTTCATGGGGCGGGTGGTCCTGCCAGCGCCGACAGTGACGCTGCGCGGCGCTTTTACGCCCTGCTGCAGTCAGGCTGATGACAGCCGCCAGCATGGTTCCTATGGCCTGTGTTGTGCAGCCAAGTGTCATGCACGCTTTCGACACTGCGGCCTCGTTTCCCCTGACTCCCATGCCCCCATCGCCCACGCCCGCCCGCCCGAACAGGGCACCCACACGCCTTGCGGCCTGGCTGCTGGTGCTGGGGCCGCTGCTCACGGCCACGGCGGCTTGGGGCCAGGCGTCGGCCGGTGCCGCGCCAGCGGCCGAGGCTGCCGTTGCGGCTGCGCCTGCTGAAGAGGCCGCGCCCAGCTTCGACATCTTCGAGTTCGTCGTCGAAGGCAACACCGTGCTGCCGGTGGAAACCATCGAACGTGCCGTCTATCCGCACCTTGGCCCGGGGCGGCGTTTCGAAGACGTTGAGGGCGCGCGCAAGGCGCTGGAGATCGCTTACCGCAGCGCCGGTTTCGGCCTGGCGAGCGTGGACATTCCCGAGCAGCGCGCCGATGCCGGCCTGATACGCCTGGTGGTCACCGAAGGCCGCGTGGTGCGCACACGCGTCATCGGCGCGCGCTACTTTTCGCAGGGCTACATCCTCGAGCGCGTGGTCGCCGTGGCCGAAGGCCAGGCACCCAACCTGACCACGCTGCAAGCACAGTTGCTGGACGTGAACCGCACCGCCGACCGCCGCGTGGCCCCGGTGCTTCGCCCGGGCCAGGTGCCGGGCACCACCGAGGTGGACCTGACCGTCACCGACAAGCTGCCGCTGCACGGCAGCCTGAGCCTGAACAACCAGGCCAGCCGCAACACCAGCAGCACGCGCCTGGTGGCCGCGCTGAGCTACGACAACGTCGCCCAGCGCGACCACAGCCTGGGCCTGCAGGCCGTGGTCTCGCCCGAAGAGCCCGGCGAAGTGCAGGTGCTGTCTGCCACCTACAGCCTGCCGCGCGGTCCGGCCGGCCTGGCCGCACTCACCTTCAGCGCCACACGCTCCAACAGCGAAGTGGTGGCCGGTGTCGGCGACACCCGGCTCTTCGGCAAAGGCAACATCTTCGGCGTGCGCCGCAGTGTGGTGCTGGAGATCACCAACACCAGTTTCCAGCAGCTGAGTGTCGGCGCCGAATACAAGGACCTGCTCGATTCTGTGCAGGTGGGCGGCGGCGCCGGTGCCGGTGTGGACACACCCCTGAGCTACCTGCCGCTGAGCCTGGCCTGGACCGGCGCCTTTCGCCAGCCCGAAGGTGCGTTGGCGGGTGAATGGCAACTCGGCAGCACGCTGTCGGGCGGGCTGCGCGGGCTCGTCAACGAGCAGCAAGAGTTCGCCAACAAGCGCTTCCTGGCCAAGGCGCAGTACTTTTTGCTGAAGCTGGACGCACGCCACAACCGCACCCTGCCCTGGCACGGTTTGCGGCTGCGCGCGCAGGCCGAACTGCAGCTCGCGCCAGCGCCGCTGGTGTCGAACGAACAGTTCGTCATCGGCGGTGTCAGCAGCGTGCGCGGATACCTGGAGGCCGAGGCCGTGGGCGACATGGGCCTGCGCGGCTCGGTTCAACTGGCCACGCCCGACCTCGCCGCGCGGCTGGGCTGGTCGGCGCTGTCGTCGTTCAGCCTGCACGGTTTTGTGGATGGCGCGGCGGCCGAGTTGCGCAAACCGCTGGCCGGCCAGGACTCGCGCTACCGCCTGCTGGGCGTGGGCCTGGGCGGCCAGCTCACCACCAAGGGCAGTTACTCGCTCAGCGTGCAGCTCGAACTCGGCTGGCCCTTGCTCAAACGCAACAGCATCGGCAGCGACGGTTTGCGCGCGCACGCCAACGCGTCCATCGGTTTCTAGGTCGGCTGGATGTCGCACCCCATCAAGGCAGCACCCATGCACAAGCACTCTGGTCACCGCAACGGCAACCGCAACGCCATCATCCCGCGCCGATCAGGCCAGGGTTCGCTGCAGGACTGGCGCCGCCACGGCGTGGCACTGGCTGCCAGCGCCTGCTGCGGCGCGCTCTTGTGGGCGGGCCTGGGCGGCAGCGCGCTGGCCCAGGGCGCGGGCGGTGTGTTGCCCGCGGCCACGCTGCCGCAGTTGCGCGGCGTGGTCGCCGGGCAGGTGGTCGTCAATGCGCCCGCACCCGGCGCCACGCGGCCGCTGTTGACCGTGGACCAGGGTTCGCTGCGCGCCGTGCTGGACTGGCGCAGCTTCAACATCGGCAGCGACGCCGAGGTGCTGTTCCGCCACGCCGAGGGCAGCCTGGCGAGCACGCTGAACCGGATTTTCGACCTCAACCCCAGCGTCATCCAGGGCCGGCTGCGCAGCGAAGGCCCCACCGTCGACGGCAAGGCCACGGCGGGCGGCCAGCTCATCCTCATCAACCAGAACGGCATCCTCTTCGACCGTGGTGCGCGGGTGGACACGCAGGCGCTGCTGGCCAGCACGCTGAACCTGGCCATGAGCAACAGCGACTTCTGCGGCGGCAACCTGAGCCTGTGCAGCAACGGCGCGCCGCTGACGGCGGGCGGCCTGCTGCGGCCGGCCTTTGCCGGCGGCTACGACGACGCCGGCAACCCGCTGACCCTGCGCCCCGACGGCCTGCGCCCGGGCAACATCGGCATCGGCAGCTTTGGCAGTGCCGGCGCGCCGGCACCGCAAATCGTCTCGGGCAGCGGCGGCTCGGTCGTGATGGTGGCCTCACGCATCGACCACGACGCCGGGCTCATCGCATCGCCTGACGGGCAGGTGGTGCTGGCGGCCGGCAGCAAGGCCTACCTGGCGGTGAACAGCGACGCCAGCGACATCACCTTGCGCGGCCTGGTGGTGGAAGTGGAAGCGCACAAGGAAGGCGCCGGCCTGAACCTCACGAACCTGGTGCGCAACGCCGGCGACATCACGGCTGACCGCGGCAACATCACCATCGCCGCACTGGCCATCAACCAGCAAGGCCGCATCTCGGCCAAGACGGCGGTGCAGCGCAATGGCTCGGTGTACTTGAGCGCGCGCACCCTGGGCGGTGCCGACGCCGGCACGCTGCGCCTGGCCGCTGGCAGCGTGACCGAGGTCATGCCCGACCTGCAAGACAGCGCCACGCTGCCCGAGAGCAGCGCCTACGCGCCCTACCGCGGCGAAATTCGCGCCCGCGGCGGCGTGATTGAAAACCAGGGCACGCTGCAGGCGGCGGGTGGCCGCATCGGCATCGAAGCCAGCAACAGCGCAGACCCTTCGGCGGCGCGCGTCTACCTGGGCAGCAACAGCCTCACCAGCGTGGCGGGCGTGTGGAGCGATGTCGACCCGGCCAAAAACGTCGTGAGTTTTCGCGTCACCTCCAACGAACTGAAGAACTCGCCCGACCAGAAGAGCGGCCTGTTGCTGGGCGCCACGGTGACGGTGGATTTGAGCGCCGGCAGCAACATCCTGGCGCTGGACGGCTACCGCAGTGGTGTGCTGCGCACGGTCGCCGAAAAGGCCGCGGTGGGTGGTGAACTGTCGATAGGGTCCAGCGGTGCCTTGATCCAGCGCAGCGGCGCCACGCTGGACGCCTCGGGCGGCGGCTACCGCTATGCCGAGACCCGGCTGGCGACGAGCACGCTGGTGGGCGAAGACGGGCGCATCTACGACATCGCCACCGCGCCGCAGCAGGCCCGCTATGCGGCGCAGCTGGACCGCACCACCTTCACCGACGCGCGCTGGAACCAGCCCACCAGCGTTGTCAACCTGGCACTGGCCTCGGGGGTGTACCGCGAGGCGCACGTCGAGGGCCAGGCCGGCGGCACGCTGCGCCTGGGCTCGGGCGCCGGCCTGGTGCTGGACGGCGCGCTGAAAGGCGGCGTCACCATCGGCACACGCCAGTTCGACCGCGCGCCCGGCGGCGCCACGCTGCTGGTCGGCACCGGCCTGCAGCCGCTGGCGCTGGACCTCGTGGAGCAGCCGCCCATCGTGGTGACTTTCAACCCCGAGGGCCAGCGACTGGGCAATGTGCTGTGGCGCCAGGCCGGGGCCGACAGCCTCGGCGCAGGCTTCACCGCCAGCACAGCCCTGAGCACGGCGCAGCGCGACAACATCCTGCTCGGGGCCGACCAGGTGTTCGGCCGCGCCAGCAGCACCACATTCGGGCGTGTGGAGACAGGCTTCGCCAAGGTGGAGGTCAACGCTGACGGCCGCATCACGCTGCCGGCCGATGTGCGCCTGCAAGCCGACAGCGGCGCCAGCCTGACGCTGCGCGCGCCGCTGCTCGACATCGCCGGCGACGTGCGGCTGCCTGCGGGTTCGCTGCTGCTCGCGCCGCAACTGGAAAACGGCGTCGATCTGGTGGACCCGGCCTTGCTGAACATCAGCGAGCGCCTGATCGTGCGCAGCAGCGCCACGCTGTCGGTGGCCGGTGAGTGGGTCAACAACAGCGGTCGGGGCGGCGCGGCCGTGGGCGAGCGCCTGGCCAGCGCACGCCTGGGTGCCTCGGGCAGCCTGCAGCCAACCACCGGCGGCGGCGCCATCGCGCTGAGCCTCGTCAACGAAGACTTTCAGACCCGTCTGGAATCCGGCGCGGTGCTCGACGCCAGCGGCGGCGCGCTGCTCGACGCCAACCGCCGCGTCAGCGGCGGGCGCGGCGGCAACATCACACTGGCCAACGGCAACGCCAACCCGGCCAGTTCCGACTGGATGCAGGCCACGCTGCTGGGCCACAGTTCGACCCGCGGTGGCAGCCTCACCTACAACATCAGCCGCGCGGTGCTGGACAGCAACAGCGCCAATGGCACCTTGCCGGCCGACACCACGCGCCTGACGGCGGCACAGTTGAACGGCGGCGGCTTCGCCAGCGTCAACGTCAACGCCGCCAACGGCCTGCGTGTGGAAGACGGCGCGCAGATCATCCTGCAGCCGCAGAACCTGGTGCTCGACACCGAGGCCGCATTGAGCCTGCCCAGCGGTGCCGCGCTGCGTGGCGTGGCCAGCGTGCAGACGCTGCCGGCGCACCAACGCAGCGGGGCGAGCCTGTCGCTCTCGGCCGGCAATGGCGGCCTGATCGTGGGCGAAGGTGCAGCCCTGCGCACCGACCCTGGCGGCAGCCTGTCGCTGGTGGCGGCCGCGGGCATGCAGATCGACGGTCTGCTGGCCGCACCGGGCGGGCGCATCACGCTCTCTCTGCGCGGGCGCAATGACTTGAGCGCCACGCCGTTGACCCTGGGCAACGAAGCCCTGCTGTCGGTGGCCGGCGTGTTCGTGCCCACGCCCAGCGACACCGGCCTGGTGCGCGGCAGCGTGCTCGGCGGCGGCAGCATCACACTGGAAGCACGGCAGGCCGGCATCGTGACCGAGGCCGGTTCGCGCATCGACGTGAGCGGTCTCGCACAAGTCCTGTCGCAGGTCGATGCCGCACCGGGCCAGGCCGTCGCCACACAAACCGTGGCTGGACACGCCGGCACGCTGGTGTTGCAAGCGCAACGCCAGGTGGTGCTGGCCGGCGAACTGCGCGCGGCGGGCCCGGGCACGGCGGCAGGTGGCAGCTTCGCGCTGGAACTGCTGCGGCCCGACTTCCAGACCGCCCTGCCCTTGCCACAGCGCCTGGTGG
>JBBSCV010000248.1:0-6339 GCA_038249925.1 Burkholderiales bacterium | reverse complement strand
GTGGCCGAAGAAGTGGGCCGCATGCTCGACGTGCTGAGCGGCTGCGGCGCCACGCGTCTTGAAGTGAGCCGGGACGAAGCGCAGCGCCTGAAGTTCTGGAGCGGGCGCAAGAACGCATTCCCGGCCAGCGGCCGCATCAGCCCCGACTACATGTGCATGGACAGCACCATCCCGCGCAAGCGCCTGGCCGACATCCTGCTGGCGATTGCGCAGATGGAGATCAAGTACGGCCTGAAGTGCTGCAACGTCTTCCACGCGGGTGACGGCAACCTGCACCCGCTGATCCTCTTCGATTCCAACGACCCCGACCAATTGCGCCGCTGCGAACTCTTCGGCGCCGACATCCTGGAAACCAGCGTGGCGATGGGCGGCACCGTCACTGGCGAGCACGGTGTGGGCGTGGAAAAGCTCAGCAGCATGTGCGTGCAGTTCAGCGCCGAAGAGCGCGAGCAGATGTTCGCCGTGAAGCGCGCCTTCGACCCCGCGCAGACGCTGAACCCGGGCAAGGTCATCCCGACCCTGCAGCGCTGCGCCGAGTACGGACGGGTGCACGTGAAGAAGGGCCTGCTGCGATTCCCCGAACTGGAACGTTTCTGAATGGCGCCGAGCCGTCTCGAACCGTTCAGCGCGCACTCGGCGGGCCGGTGCTGCAAGCACCTCTGGGGGCCTTGATGGAGCCCGCGTTGCAGCGCCTGGCGGACCAGGTGCAGGCCGCACGGGCCGCGAAGACGCTGCTGGACATTCGCGGCGGCGGCACCAAGGCCTTCTACGGCGGGCCGGTGCAGGGCGAGTGCGTGGACGTCAGGGCGCTGGCCGGCATCAGCAGCTACGAGCCGAGCGAACTCGTCGTCACCGCACGCGGCGGCACGCCACTGGCCGAGCTGGAAGCCGCACTGGCCGAGCAGGGGCAAAGCCTGGCCTTCGAGCCGCCGCGGTTCGATGAAGGTGGCACCGTCGGCGGCATGGTGGCGGCTGGCCTGGCCGGGCCGGCGCGCGTTTCGGCCGGCGGTGTGCGTGACCACGTGCTGGGCGTCACGCTGCTGAACGGCCGTGGCGAGGTGCTGTCTTTCGGCGGCACGGTGATGAAGAACGTGGCCGGCTACGACGTGTCACGCACGCTGGCGGGCTCGATGGGCGTGCTGGGCGTCATCTGCGAGGTCTCGCTGAAAGTGCTGCCCACAGCGCCCGCCACGCTGACCCTGCGGCTGGAAGCCGAGCAGGGCGCAGCCATTCGGCGCCTGAACGAATGGGGCGGCCAGCCGCTGCCGCTGAACGCCAGCGCGTGGTGGGACGGCATGCTGGTGCTGCGGCTTTCGGGCGCCACGGCTGCGGTGCGCGCGGCTGTCGAGAAGATCGGCGGCGAGGTCGTCGAAGCCGGTCTTGCCGCCACCTTCTGGCGCGGCCTGCGTGACCACCGCGACGAGTTCTTCGTCGGCGCTGCCAAGGCCGTCGACAGCGGCGCATGTCTGTGGCGCCTCTCGGTGCCCGCCACCGCGCCGCCGCTGAAGCTCTCGGGCGAACAATTGCTGGAATGGGGCGGCGCGCAGCGATGGATCTGCACCACCGCGCCGGCATCGTTGCTGCGCGAGACTGCTGCTGCGGTCGGCGGACACGCCGTGTTGTTTCGCGGCCGCGACAAGAGCGCAGGATGCTTCGCGCCGCTGCAGCCGGCCTTGGCACGCATCCAGCGCGAACTGCAGCGCAGCTTCGACCCCGGCGGCCTCTTCAACCCCGGCCGGCTGCTGCCGGCGGCCTGAGTGCCTTTGGACCCTTCCACGAACCCCAGGCCAGCGCCCGAGCCGCGGCGCGCCGATGCCGATGCCGATGCCGATGCCGATGCCGACACGGCGGCCTACTACGCACAGCGTGCGGCCACCTACGAACGCATCTACTTCAAGCCCGAACGCCAGGCCGACCTGCGCGCCATCGAAACCGCGCTGACGCCGATGTTCAAGGACCGAACCGTGCTCGAGGTGGCCTGCGGCACCGGCTGGTGGACACCGCACGGCGCGCGCCAGGCGGCCGCCTGGCTGGCCACCGACCTGAACCCCGAAACGATGGCGCTGGCCCGAGCCAAGACGCTGCCGGCCTGCGTGCGCTTCGCCACCGTCGACGCCTGGACGCTGAACGGCCTGGATGAGGCCGGCGCGACCGAAGATGGCGCCGCTGTTGGCGCCGCTGTTGGCGCCGCTTTCAAACCCACATTCGACGCCGCATTTGCCGGCTGCTGGTGGAGCCACGTGCCCCTGCAGCGCCTGCGCGCCTGGCTGGCCACGCTGCACGCGCGGCTGCAGCCCGGCGCGCGCGTGGTCTTCGTCGACAACAGCTTCGTGCAGGCCAGCAGCACACCGATCTCGCGCCGCGACGAAGCCGGCAACACCTGCCAGCACCGCACGCTCGACGACGGCAGCGCGTACGAGGTGGTGAAGAATTTCCCGACGCCCGAGCAGGCCATCGCGGCCCTGGGCCCGCGTGCACGCCGGCCGCAGTGGCAGGCCCACACCCACTTCTGGGTGCTGAGCTACGAGCTCGCCTGAACGCCGCCCCGATGCCATGGACACACTGAAGGGCCTGACGCTGCTGCTGCTGTGCCAATCGGCCGGCGAAGCGCTGGCGCGCGTGGCACACCTGCCGCTGCCCGGCCCGGTGCTGGGCCTGGTGCTGATGGTGCTGCTGTTGCACTGGCCGGCGGTGCGCGCGCCGGTGGAAGCCGCCGCCACGCCGCTGCTGCAGCACCTCTCGCTGCTGTTCGTGCCGGTGGGCGTGGGCGTCATCGCGCACCTGGGGCTGGTCACGCAATACGGCCCGCGCATGCTGCTGGCGCTGCTGCTGTCGACCTGGATCGGCCTGCTCGTCACGGCGCTGGTGCTGCAGCGGCTGTGGCCGCGCGGCGACGATGGGGTGCCGGCATGACGACGAGCTTCGTCGAGCTGTGGGTGTATCTCTCGGCCACGCCGCTCTTCGGCCTGACGGCCACACTGGCCGTCTACGTGGCGGCCAGCAGCGCCTCGGCCCGGCTCGGCCACCCGCCCTGGGCCAACCCGGTGCTGTGGAGCGTGCTGGCGCTGGCGCTGCTGCTGACCCTCACGGCCACGCCCTACCCGGTGTATTTCTCGGGCGCGCAGTTCATCCACTTCCTGCTCGGCCCGGCGGTGGTGGCGCTGGCCTGGCCGCTGTGGCAGCGCCGCGCCGAACTGCGCGCACGCGCCGGCGCATTGCTGGTGGCAGCGCTGCTGGGCGGCGCAGCGGCCAGCGCCAGCGCGGTGGCCATCGGCTGGGCCGTGGGCCTGCCGGTGGAGGTGCTGGCATCGCTCGCGCCCAAGAGCGTGACGGCCCCTGTCGCGATGGGCTTGTCAGCGCAACTGGGCGGCATTCCAGCGCTGGCTGCGGTGTTTGCCGTGCTCACCGGGCTGGTGGGCGCCATCACCGCGAAAGCGTTGTTCGATGCCTGCCGCGTGCGCAGCCTGGCCGTGCGCGGCTTCGCCTTGGGCACCGTGTCGCACGGCATCGGCGCCAGCCGCGCGTTGCAGGTGCACCCCGATGCCGGCGCCTACGCCGCGCTGGCCCTGGGCCTGCAGGTGGTGCTGGCCGCGCTGCTGCTGCCGGTTGCGGCGCGCTTGTTCTGAACTCCCTCTCTCTTTTCTTTCGACCACCGGCTTCGCGATGCAAACCAATCTGGCCCCCGAGTTCAAAGGCACGCGCCAAGGCGAAGCCGCCGAGGCCATTTTGCGCAAATGCGTGCACTGCGGCTTCTGCAACGCCACCTGCCCCACCTACCAGTTGCTGGGCGACGAGCTCGACGGCCCGCGCGGCCGCATCTACCTGATGAAGCAGGTGCTGGAAGGCGCTGCGGTGACGCGCAAGACGCAGCAGCACCTGGACCGCTGCCTGACCTGCCGCAACTGTGAAACCACCTGCCCGAGCGGCGTGGATTACGGGCACCTGGTGGAGATCGGGCGC
The DNA here is from genome assembly GCA_038249925.1 of Burkholderiales bacterium. Classification (GTDB taxonomy): domain Bacteria; phylum Pseudomonadota; class Gammaproteobacteria; order Burkholderiales; family Burkholderiaceae_C; genus Rubrivivax. The sequence continues at coordinate 2,379 of JBBSCV010000248.1, read as the reverse complement.
GACATCGTCGACGCCCGGGTCGAACGCCCGGCGGGCGAGAAGGCCGTGCGCTGGCTGTTGAAGGAAGGCCTGACCTCACCGCTGTTCGCGCCGGCCATGAAGCTCGGCCAACTCGCGCGCCCGCTGCTGCCGCAGACGCTGCAGAACAAGGTGCCCGGCCGTGCCTCGGCGCGGGCGCAGCAGTGGCCCACGCGCACGCACAAGCGCAAGGTGCTGATGCTGCTGGGCTGCGTGCAGCCGGCGATGATGCCCAACATCAACAGCGCCACCGCGCGCGTGCTCGATGCCATCGGCATCCAGACCCTGGTGGCCGACGACGCCGGCTGCTGCGGCGCCCTGCGCACGCATTTGAGCGACAGCGCAGGCGGCCTGGCCGACATGCGCCGCAACGTCGACGCCTGGTGGCCGCTCGTCAACGGGCTGACCTCCGAAGGCAAGGTCGAGGCCATCGTGATGAACGCCAGCGGCTGCGGCGTGCAGGTGAAGGACTACGGCCACGCGCTCGCGCACGACCCCGACTACGCCGAGAAGGCACGCCGTGTGAGCGAACTCACGCGCGACTTGAGCGAGCTGCTGCCCGAAATCGCGCCGCAGCTGCAGGGCAAGCTGCGCGCTTCCAGGCAGCCGGCGCTGGCCTTCCACCCACCTTGCACGCTGCAGCACGGCCAGCAACTGCGCGGCGGCGTGGAAACGCACCTGCGCATGCTGGGCTTCGACGTGCGGCTGGCGAATGCAGAAAGTCATCTGTGCTGCGGCAGCGCCGGCGCCTACAGCGTGCTGCAGCCAGTCCTGTCCCAGCAGCTGCGCGACCGCAAGCTGCAGCACCTGGCGCCCCTGCCCGGGCAAGACGAGGTGGACGCCATCGTCAGCGCCAACATCGGCTGCATCCAGCACCTGCAAAGCGGTACGCCGCTGCCGGTGAAACATTGGGTGGAAGTGGTGGACGAGGCGCTGGCCTGAATCAACCCAGGACGCAAGACACCAAGAGCCCATGAGCGCGAGAGCCCAAGAGCCCATGAGCTGGATGCGATTCACCCACGAAGGCCGGCCCATGCCGGGCCGGCTGCAAGGCGGGCAGGTGCTGCTGCACAGCGGCGCCTTGTTCGACACGCCACAACCCACGGGCACGAGCCTGGCGCTGGCCGATGTGCCGGCTGACGCCTGGCTGCCGCCCTGCGCGCCGGGCAAGATCATCGGCCTGTGAAACAACTTCCGCGCCGCTGCGGCCAAGAACGGCTGGGCCGAACCCGCCGAGCCGCTGTACTTCCTGAAGAGCCCGACGAGCGCCATCGGCCACGAACAGTCGATGAAGGCGGCGCCCGCCGAGGTGGGGCGCGTGGCTTTTGAAGGTGAACTGGCCGTCGTCATCGGCCGCCGCGCACACCGCATCGCGCGCGAGGAAGCGGCCGCCTGCATCTTCGGCTGCACCTGCGCCAGCGACGTGACCGGCATCGAATTGCTGAACCGCGACGCCAGCTTCCGCAGTGGACACGCGCCAAGAGCTTCGAAGGCTCCGGTGCCTTGGGCCCGGCGATCGACGCCGACTTCGACCCCGCCACCGCCACCGCCACGCTGCGCACGCTGGCGGGCGGCCGCGAGCGACAGAACTACGCGTTGGCCGACATCTTCTTTGCGCCCGGGGAACTGGTCTTCCGCATCAGCCAGGACATGGCGCTGGAGGCGGGCGACGTGATCTTGTGCGGAACCTTACTTAATCTCAATCGGCGTGCTGCCGATGAAGCCGGGGGCCACGGTGGAGGTGGTGATCGACGGCCTGCGCACGCTGCGCAACGTCTACGGCTGAACACCTACATCTGCCGCTGAACATCGACGGCTGGATATCTGCGGCTGAAGCGCGAGCTCATGCTCGAACTGCAGCCTCGGACTCCAGCGCGCGGGTTCAGGCCTTCTTCACCCAGGCACTGCACCAGCCCTGCGCGTCGACCTGGCGGCCGGCGAAGATCGAGCAGGGCCCGGCCTTCGACCCTGTGGCGCCGGTGTACAGCGCACAGTTGGCGCAAATCTGGCTGTCCGCGTGGTTGGGGAACTTGGTTCTGTCTGCCTGGCTGGAAAGGACCACGTAACCGAGCGCCGCAGCCTGGGGTTCCGACGGACTGACCATGCCGCCGACTGCAGCCTGCGACGGCGCAGCGTCGGCAGCCATCGGGGCTGGTGATGCAGGCATCGGGGCAGGTTCGGCTGCGGGCATCGGTGCGGGCATGGGGGCGGCCACGGGTGCTGGCGGCGGCGCTTTTTCGGAGCAGGCCGCCAGCAGTGACACGCCTCCCAGTGCGTACCAAGGGGCGATGGCGATAAAGCGGCGGCGAGGGTTCATGCGGGTACTCCCAGTGGCGATGACCAACCTTGATTCTGGTACGG
>JBBSCV010000247.1:0-6369 GCA_038249925.1 Burkholderiales bacterium | reverse complement strand
GTGGCCAAGCGCAGAGGCAACTGAGCGACGACGCCCAACGCGCCGACATGGCGTCGGCGCGTGCGACATCGAAGCCTGCCAAACCAAGCGCAACCCGCTTTGCGCGTCGAAGAGGTGGGCCTGCTCAGGCAACCAGCGCAAGCCCACCGCCTGCCCCACCGACGCCAGCAGCGAGCCCGGCAACTCATCCGGCTGGCCGATGCAGCAGTTGCGGAAGAACAAGGTCGTCGGCGCGATGCCGGCCAGCACATGGACAGCGATCAACCCAAACTAAAACACTGCCTGGGTTGGCAAGTTTCGCAATTGCCCGCGCTTTGCGTGGCGTGCACCATCGGGTGAAAAAGCCTGAATGCACGAGGCTTCCCACGAGCCGGAACGCTGGGGTGCCGACCTTCCACCGCCTTCCGTGAGCCGCCCCGCACAGCCATGAAACAAGCCACCCTGCGCATCAGCGCCCTCGCCGTCAGCTTGATCGCCGCCGGCACCTCAACTCAGTCACAAGCTCAGGCGCAAGCTCAGGCCCAATCTAAGACCCAAGCTCAGACCCAATCTCAGCCCAGGACCCCGACCAGCTTCACCCCCAGACGGGTCTATCTGGCCAACGACGACCATACCGACTTCATGTGGAGCGCCGACGCCAACACCTACCAAAAGGTGTTCGTCGATCAACTCGACTTTCACATGAAGCTGGCCGATGAGACGCGCGACCAGCCCGAGCCCTACCGCGCCCGCTTCAACACCGACGGCAATTACTGGCTCTGGACTTACGAGCGGCTGAAGACACCGGCCGAATTCGAGCGGCTGATCGCCCGCGTCAAGGACGGCACGATCAACTCGCCTCTCAACACCCTGGTCTCGACCTACGGCGGCCAGCCGGTCGAGGCGGTGCTGCGCGGCATGTACTACGCCGGCCGGCTGGAGCGGCGCCACGGTCTGCGCTTTCGCATTGCCACGGCCACCGAGAACCAGACCCTCCCCCTGGGCCTGGCCTCGCTGTTCGCCGGCGCCGGCGCGAGCTATACCTTCCGCGGCGTGTGCGGCTGCGCCAGTCACATCTCCAACAAGGTGCTGTTCGACCGGCCCAGCGACGTCTACTGGTACACCGGCCACGATGGCCAGCGCCAGCTGATGAAGTGGTATTCGCTGGGGCCGCACAACATCGGCACCTACTGGGAGGCTGGCGAACCCGAACAGGCGCTGGCCTGGTTCGAGAACGACCCGGGCTTCGCGCGGCGCCATGTCGACCCGAAGACCAAGAAGCCCTACGAGGTGATCGGGCTGTTCGGCTTTGGCGGCGACGACCTGGCGCGCAAGACCGGCGTGGAGCCGCCGCCCGGAATTCCGGCCGTACCCGGTTTGCAGAAAGTGATCTCGTCGCCGCGCATTGAACATTTCTCTACGCTGGCACGCCGCCTGACCCACAGCATGCGCCAGGTGCGCGTCTCCAACGAGGTGGATTACTTCGTCGACATGGAGAAGACCCACGGCGCCAATCTGCCAGCGCGGGCCGTGACCCACGGCAACGAATGGGACCTGTATTCGGCCTCGATGTCCGAGACCTCGGCACGGGTGAAGCGCGCGGTGGAGAAATTGCGCAGTGCCGAGCTGCTGTCGACGCTGGTCAGTCTTCGGTACCCGGCCTTCATGAACAACCATGCCACGGCGCGCGACGAAGCCTTCACCGACCTGGGCTTGTACTGGGAACACAACTGGACGGCCGACGGCCCGGTCACGCGCGGCCAGCGCGCCGCCTGGCAGGACAAGTTGGCCAGCAACATCGAGTACTACGTCAACTCGATCTACTCTGAAGGCATCGTGCGCCTGGGGGGCATGATCCCGCGGCCGGCCAAGACCGCCAACCGCTTCTTCGTGCTGAACCCGCTGGGCTGGACGCGCAGCGAATTCGCCGACTTTCCACTCAAGGGGCCGCATGACATTCATGTGCGCGACATCAGCAGCGGCAAGGACGTGCCGCACCAGATCGTCAAGCTGCAAGGCCGCACGCATGTGCGCATCCACGCGCCCGACGTGCCTTCGGCTGGCTACAAGGTGTTCGAGATCCTGGCCGGCCAAGGCACCGCTGCCAGCAACCCGGCCGCCGAGGTCGGACCCGAAGACGCACAGGGCCGCCGCGTGGTCGAGAATGCCGCCGTGAGGCTGGTGCTGGCGCGCGACGGCGCGCTGCTCAGTTTCATCGACAAGCGCCGCGGCGGCGCCGAACTGGCCGCGACCATCGACGGCCTGGCCATGAACGACTTTGCCGCCCACAGCGAAGCCGGCGAGCCGCTGCAGGTCGAGAACGTCGGCCCGGTGTCGGTCAGCCTGCGCGCCCGCAGCGACGCCGGCTTGCCGCACAGCACCGTCGTCACCGTCTACCGCGACAGCGATCGGGTCGATATCCGAAACGAAATCCACAGCAACTTCGGCAACGTGCGCCACTGGTCCTTCGGCTTCAATCTGAAGGCGCCCAAGGTCTACAGCGAAGAGGTCGGCGGCATCAACCTCAACAAATTGCAGTCCGAGGGCGGCGACTACGCCACCAGCCACGCGCGCTATGACTACATCACGCTGAACCACTTCGCCGACATCTCGGCCGGTGATGGCCACGGCGGGCACGGCATGACCTTGTCCAACGCAGACCTGGCCTTCGCCAAGCTCGGCCGCAGCACCGTCGACAAGCTCGACAGCCAGACGCCGCAGATCCATGTGCTGGCAGGCGGGCAGGTCGACGGACCCTGGCTGGGCATTCAGGATCAGAACGGCGCCAGCCAGTTCCTGCAGCGCTTCGCCCTGCGCGCCCACGGCGGTTACGACCCTGTGGCTGCCATGCGATTCGCCCTGGAGCACCAGAACCCGCTGCAGGCCGGCGCGGTCATCAGCGACGGCCAGAAGCTCTTCCCCGAAGCCAGCTATTCGCTGCTGCAGGCCAGCGACCCGAGGGTGCTGCTGTGGGCGCTGAAGCCGGCCGAGGAGGGCATCGACCACGGCATCGTCGCGCGGCTGTGGAATGTGTCAGACAGCCCGGCCACCAGCCAGCTGCGCCTGACGCCCGGGGTGGCCGCCGCGCAGCGCAGCAGCCACGTCGAAACCGATCTGGAAGCCGTGGAGCTGGCAGCCGATGGCCGCGTTCCAACGCAGTACGCGAAACAGCAGCTGCAGACCTACCGCATCCGGCTCAAGCCGTGAAGACGAGATCAACGCGCAGGCTCGCGCGCCTGACGCTGGTCTCGGTCAGTCTGGCCCTGGCCCACGTCGGCCTGTGCGCGCCCAAGCTGGTCACCCGTCGGCAGCCCTGTCCTTCCGCACTGCCCTTCAGCCCTGTCCCGGCATGAGCACGCCTCTGCCCGATTTCCGCCAGCGCACCACCCTGCTGGCGCACATCCAGCACACGCTGGACTTCTACGACCCCCGCTGCGTGGACACGACCGGCGGCTTCCACCATTTCTACAAGGACGACGGCACGGTCTACGACCGCCATACGCGCCACCTGGTCAGCAGCACCCGCTTCGTCTTCAATTACGCGATGGCCTACCGCCAGTTCGGCCGCGCCGAAGATCTGGCGCGCGTGCGCCACGGCCTGGTCTTCATCCGCGACGTGCATCGCAACCCGGCCACCGGCGGCTATGCCTGGCAACTCGACTGGCGCGATGGTCGCAAGACCGTGCAGGACGGCACCAACCATTGCTACGGCCTGGCCTTCGTGCTGCTGGCCAACGCCCATGCGCTGCAGGCCGGCGTGCCGGAGGCGCGCATTGACCTGCGAGAGACCTTCGCGCTGATGGAGCAGCGCTTCTGGGAACCCGCCCACGGCCTGTATGCCGACGAGGCCAGCGCGGACTGGTCGTTGCTCTCGCCCTACCGCGGCCAGAACGCCAACATGCATGCCTGCGAGGCGCTGATCGCCGCCTTCGAAGCCAGCGGCGAACGCGACTACCTGCTGCGCGCCGAGAGCCTGGCCCGCCACATCACTCAGCGCCAGGCGGCCCTGTCTGGCGGCCTGGTGTGGGAGCACTACCGCGATGATTGGTCGGTCGACCCCGACTACAACCGCCAAGACAAGACCGACATCTTCCGCCCCTGGGGCTATCAGCCCGGCCATCTGACCGAATGGGCCAAATTGCTGCTGATCCTGGAGCGGCACCGGGCGAGCCTGAGCGGCCCTTCGGCCTGGCTGGCGCCCTTGGCGCAACGCTTCTTCGATGTGGCCCTGAACAAGGCCTGGGACGCCGAACACGGCGGCATCTGCTACGGCTTCGGACCCGAAGAGGACCGCTTTCAGGTCTGCGACGCCGACAAGTACTTCTGGGTGCAGGCCGAAAGCCTGGCCGCTGCCGCATTGCTGGCCAAGCGCACCGGTGACGCGCGGTACTGGGCCTGGTACGACAAGATCTGGGCCTACAGCTGGACCCATTTCGTCGATCACCGGCATGGCGCCTGGTACCGCATCCTGAGCCCGAACAATGCCAAGATCACCGATGAAAAGAGCCCTGCCGGCAAGACCGACTATCACACCATGGGGGCCTGCCATGAAATGCTCAATGTGCTGGAAGCCTGAGCGATGACATCGAGTCTCCCTGCGTTCATCAGCGCCGGCGAAGCGCTGACCGATCTGATCATCGAAGACCCGCTCATGCAGCGCTGGCTGGCCAAAGTCGGTGGCTCGACCTGGAACGTGGCGCGCGCCATGGCCGCGCTGGGGCTTCCCACGGCCTTTGCAGGCGCCATCAGCAACGACGTGTTCGGCGATGCGCTGTGGCAGGCCAGCGAGGCTGCGAATCTGGACCTGCGCTTTCTGCAGCGATGCAACAAGTCACCCTTGCTGGCCATCGTCCACCACACGCAGCCGCCCCGCTACTTCTTTGTCGGCGACGACAGTGCCGACTTGCATTTCGACGCCAGCCTGCTGCCAGACGGCTGGGCAAGTCAGGCGCAATGGGTGCACTTCGGAGGCATCAGCCTGGCACGCGAGCCACTGGCGGGCAGGCTGTTGAACCTGGCCAGCACACTCAAAAGCCAGGGTGTGCGCATCAGCTACGACCCGAACTTCCGGGCGACGATGGACGCAAATTACGATGCCACCCTGCAGCAGATGGCCCGGCTGGCCGATGTCATCAAGGTCTCGGACGAGGACCTGCAAGGCTTGTTTCGCAGTGACGACGTCAGCAGCGCGTTGAGAACGTTGCGAGGCTGGAACGCCGAAGCCACTGTGCTTTACACCCGTGGTGCGGACGGCGCTTCGCTGCACCTTGGCAACGGGCAGTGGCACGCTGCGGCACCCCGCATCGAAGTTGTCGACACGGTCGGTGCCGGCGACGCCACCATCGCGGCCTTGATCTACAGCCTGGCGCGACGGCCCGAGCAGACGCCGCTGCAACGTCTGCAGTTCTCCGTGGCCGGTGGCGCGGCCGCATGCCTGAATGCGGGCGCGACGCCGCCCACGCTGGCGCTGATCGAATCACTCATGCAGCCTGAACCGGCGCGGTGACGAGAAGGAAGAGGTGAAGAAGATCGACCGGCCGTGACGGCAACGGTCTGCCGCGCGGTCCTGGCAACAGCCAAGTCGCCGGCCGTCAGACAACGCCCGCACCGGCCGCAGCCTGGCACAGAAAACTGGTGGCCGGCAGGCCGTGCGGCGAGCGATAGCGCAGGGCCACGGCCTGGCTGGCGCGCGTCGCCAGGGCCGGGCTGGTCAAGGCGACCACACAGCCGCCGAAGCCGCCGCCCGTCATGCGCACGCCGCCCTGCTCACCGATCACCTCTTTGATGATGTCGACCAGTCCGTCGATGGCCGGCACGCTGATGGCGAAGTCGTCGCGCATGGACGCATGCGACGCCGCCATCAGGCGGCCGAGGGCTGCGACATCACCGCTGGCCAAGGCCTCGGCCGCTGCCAAGGTGCGTTCGTTCTCGCTGACGATATGGCGCGCGCGTCGCCAGACGGTCGCATCCAGGCCCGCTGCGCCCGCCTGCAACTGCGCCATGCTGACATCGCGCAAAGCCTTCACGCCGAAGTGCCGGGCGGCCGCCTCGCACTGCTGGCGGCGCAGGTTGTATTCACTGCCGACGAGCCCGCGCTGCACATTGGAATTCACGATCAGCACGACCAGACCCGCGGGCAGCGGCACGAGCAGGGTCTGCAGGCTGCGGCAATCCAGCAGCAGTGCATGGCCGGCCACGCCGCAGGCGCTGATCATCTGATCCATGATGCCGCAGTGGCAACCCACGAAATCGTTCTCGGCTTTTTGCGCCAGCCGCGCCAGGTGCGCGGGGCTCAAGCCGGCCAGATCGTGCAATTGCTTGAAGGCCTGGCCCACGACCACCTCCAGCGAGGCCGAGGACGACAGCCCCGCGCCTTGCGGCACATCGCCC
>JBBSCV010000246.1:0-6396 GCA_038249925.1 Burkholderiales bacterium | reverse complement strand
TTCTTCATAGGTCTCGCGCACGGCGGCAATGAAGTAGTCGAGCCCACCCTGCGCCACCCCCAGCTGACGGCTGGCGGCCATGTCGTCGGGCCCCAGGCACAGCGCATGTGCAGCGCGGTCGCGCGCGTCCAGCTGGCCGCCCGGGAAAACGGCAACGCCGCTGCGCGCGTCGCCATCACGCTCGGCGCGGCGCAGCATCAGCACTTCCAGGCCCGCATCACCATCGCGCAGCAGCAAGAGCGAAGCCGCAGTGCGCGCGTCAGCCGGGGGCTCGTAGCCGGGTTCGCTCATCGCAAGGCGCCCGCTTCGCGCAGGGCGGCCATTTCATCGGCCGTGAAGCCGGCTTCACGCAGCACTTCTTCGCTGTGCTGGCCAGTGCGGGGCGCGGGGCGCGGCTGCGCAGCCGGCGTGCGGCTGAAACGCGGCGCCGGTGCGGGCTGCTGCACGCCGTCAACCATGACGAAGGCGCCGCGCGCCACGGCATGCGGGTGCGCCGCGGCTTCATCGAAGCTCAGCACCGGTGCAAAGCATGCATCGGTGCCTTCAAGAAGTTGGCACCAGGCTTGGCGCGTCTGCTGCTTCACCGCATGCGTGATGGCCGCGCGCATTTCGGGCCACAGGCTGCGGTCGTACTGGCGCTGCACGAAGAGTGCCTCCAGCCCCAACGCTGCGGCCAGCGGCCTGAAGAACTTCGGCTCCAGCGCGCCCAGGCTGATGTGCTTGCCGTCGGCCGTCTCGTAGGTGTCGTAGAAGGGCGCGCCGCCGTCGAGCAGGTTCTCGCCGCGCGGCGCGCCCCACTGGCCGGCCGCGTGCAGGCCCCAGAAGATGGATGCCAGCGAGGCGGCGCCGTCGATCATCGCCGCGTCCACCACCTGGCCCCGGCCCGAGCGCTGGCGCTCGAACAGCGCGGCCATCACGCCGAAGGCCAGATAGAGCGCGCCGCCGCCGTAGTCGCCCACCAGGTTCAGCGGCGCGACGGGCTTGCCGCCGGCCGGGCCGATGGCATGCAGCACACCCGCCAGCGCGATGTAGTTCAGGTCGTGCCCGGCAGCGTGGGCGAGCGGGCCGGTCTGGCCGAAGCCTGTCATGCGGCCATAGACAAGGCCGGGGTTGCGAGCGTGGCAATGCACCGGGCCGAGTCCCAGATTCTCGGTGACGCCGGGGCGCAGGCCTTCCAGCAGCACGTCGGCGCGGTCGATCAGCCGCAACGCAGCATCGCGGCCGGCGGGCATCTTCAGGTTCAGCGCCACCGAACGCCGGCCGCGCGCATTCACGTCGTGGCGCGGGTCGATGGCCAGGCCGAGACCGCTGGCCTCGGTGCGGTCGATGCGCAGCACGTCGGCGCCCAGATCGGCCAGCAGCATGCCGGCCAGAGGCACCGGGCCGATGGCGACGAGTTCGATGACGCGCAATCCTTGCAGGGGCCCGGCAGCGGTCATGAGGAGACCCCAGCAGCCCTAGCGGTAGTAAGCCTCGACCTGGCCCTTCAGCTTGATCAAGAGCGGCTGTCCCTTGCGGTCGACCGACTTGCCGGCAGGGACACGCACCCAGCCTTCGCTGAGACAGTATTCGGCGACGTCGTTGCGCTCCTTGCCATTCAGGCGGATGCCGATGTCGTGCTCGAACACCGCACGCACGTGGTGCGGGCTGCGCGGGTCGGTGGACAGGCGGTCGGGCATCTCGGGGCGGGGGGGCGTGTCGGTCATGGTCGGAAAACGGGGTGTTCGGCCAACGGCGGCCAGGGTGCGCATTGTCTGGCATCGCGGCAGGCGAAAATCGGGCGGTGAACCTCCCTGCCCCCACCGAACGCTCCATCGAACACCCCACCGCACACCCCACGCTGGTGCACACCGCGTTCTACCGCTTCACGCCGCTGCCCGACGCGGCTGCGGCCGCTGCCACGCTGCGCGCACTGGCCGGCTCACTTTTCGGCGCCATCACCGTGGCCACGGAGGGCGTCAACGGTGCCGTGGCCGGCACAGGTGCGGCCGTGTCGGCATTCGAGGCCGCGCTGCAGCGCAGTGATGTGCTGAAAGGCGCCTTCGCCGGCATGCCCTTCAAGCACAGTGCCTGCATCACCCCGCCCTACGCGCGCCTGAAGGTGCTGGTGAAGCCCGAGATCGTGGCCCTGGGCCTGCCCGGCGCCGCGAGCGGGATAGAGCCGCTGCCCCTGCCCGATGCCGAAGACGACAGCCACCTCAGCCCGCAGCAATGGCGCGCCATGCTGCAGCAGGGCGACGTGGTGCTGCTGGACAACCGCAACCATTTCGAATTTCGCCTCGGCCACTTTGCAGGCGCTGCCGACCCCGGCGTGCGCCACTTCCGCGACTTCGTCGCCTATGTCGAGGCCCACGCACCGGCCTGGCGCGAGGCGGCGCGCCCGGTGGCGATGTACTGCACCGGCGGCGTCCGCTGCGACAAGACCGCGCCCTGGCTGCGCAGCCTGGGCCTGCAGGTGCTGCAGCTGGAAGGCGGCATCCTCAACTACTTCCAGCAATTGCCCGACGCCGGGCAAGACTGGCAAGGCGAGTGCTTCGTCTTCGACAAGCGCATCGCGCTGAGCACGGCGCTGCAGGAAACTTCGACCACGGCAGAGCAGGTGTTCGACGAGTCCGACCCCGGCGAGGCCTGGCGGCTGGCGCGCGCCAGGCGCCTGGATGCGTTCTGAGTGAACTTCCCCTGAGCTGCCAGTGACGCGCCCGACAGCCGCCTGGACACCGCCCGCTCGTGACGGCGTCAGCGCCAGCCGGGTGGCTGTGAGCGGCGGGCCTTGGTCGACGCTCGCTGCGTTTCTCGATGTCAGGCTGCCGCCAGGCCGGCCGTGGCATGACCGTCTGGCCCGCGGTGATGTGCTCGACGCCCACGGCGCGGCCCTCTCCGCTGAAGCGCCCTGCCCGCCCGGCAACAGCGTGCTCTGGTACTGGCGTTGCCTGCCGCCGGAGCCGCGTGTGCCGTTCGAAATCGACCTGCTGCACCACGACGAACACCTCGTGGCCATCGACAAGCCGCACTTTCTGCCCGTCACGCCCGGCGGGCGCTACTTGCAGGAGACGGCGCTGGTACGGCTGAAACGGCTGCTGAAGATCGAGACCCTGGTGCCCATGCACAGACTCGATCTGGAGACCGCCGGCGTGCTGCTCTTCATGGTGCAGCCGGCCACCCGTCACGCCTACCAGGCGATGTTCCGCGAACGGCGCGTGCACAAGGTCTATGAGGCCGTGGCGCCTTGGCGGGAAGTTCTGCACTGGCCTGTCACCGTACAAAGCCGGCTGCAGGAAAGGCCGGGCGACGCCTTCATGCAGATGGAGACGATCGGCGGCGAACCGAATGCCATCACGCACATCGAGTTGATCAGGCGTCTGCACGACGACCTGGCGGCAGGCCCGCTGGCCCACTACCGCCTGCACCCCCAGACCGGCGCCAAGCACCAGTTGCGCGCGCACATGAATGCGCTGGGCTTGCCGATCTGCGGCGACCGCATCTACCCACGGCTGTGGCCAGCGGCCGCCGACGATGCAGAGCCCGACTATTCACAGCCGCTGCAACTGCTGGCGCGTGAACTGCGTTTCGCTGATCCGGTCAGCGGCGAGGCTCGGTGTTTCACCAGCCGGCGCCAGCTGCAGCAGACAACAGCGGTCCCTTGAACCCGGCTGGTCAACGCTGAACACTCATCGCCAGGCAAACACCGGCTGATCAAAGTGCGCCACGCGCGTGGTGCGGCCGAGCAGCGCCAGTTCGCGAAACTGATACATGAACACTGCCGTGGGCGCGGCGATCCAGCCCTTGCCCACCGGCATGCGCAGCACCGGGTGCGGGGCGCCACGCACCTGGTTCAGGATGGGCGCGTCCTCACGCATCAGTTCATCAGCGGCGATGCGGTGCACCGAGGCCACCTCGCCAGCACTGAGTTGCAGCACCCGCGCCGGCCCGGCCCACACCACCACCGGTGTGATGAGGTAGCCCGAACGCGTGACATAGTCGTCCAGCCGCCCCATCACCGCGCTGGCGGGCAGCGCGAGGCCCACTTCTTCATGCAATTCGCGCAGCGCGGCCTGCTCGGGCGTTTCGCCGGCGTCGATGCGGCCACCCGGCAACGCCCACTGGCCGGCATGCTGGCGCATCGTGGTGGCACGGCGCGTCAGCAGCAGTGCCGGGGTTTCATTCCAGGCCTCGTGCTGCGGCAACCCGGCCAGTTCGGCGCCATGCCCGGCTTCCGTCACGGCCACAGCCACGGCCGCCGCACGGTGACCCTCGGCGGGCAGGGCCCGCACGTCGAAGCCGGCCAGACGTTCCTGCAGCAGCTTGCGGAAGTTCTCACCGCTCGGATTCATGCGCCCAGTCTTGCACGGCCGTGGGATAAACGCGGCCATGGCTGAGACCCCCGACTGGTTCGAACACATCACCGGCTTTCGCGAAGGCCCCTATGCGCAGACGCGGGCACGCCTGGCGGTGGAGGGTGATGAACTGGTCTCGCATGTCAACGGCAGCCGCCACGCCACCGGGCGGCTTGAGGTCGTGCAGTTGGCGGCCCTGCGGCAGCGCGTGGCGCTGCCCGCGCCCGACGGCCCGCGCCACCGCGTGCACTGCGTGGCCGCTGATGCGCGCCGGCTGCATGCCGAGGCGGCCAACACCGGTGCGCTGTTTCAGGTGGCCTCGCAGTTCAACCTGCTGGAGATGGTGGGGCCCGAGGTGACGCCTGAAGACGGTGTCACCCGCTACATCCACGACCGTACCCAGGGCCCGGCATGCGCCATCGCCGCCGGGGCCGGCACGATCTACCGCAACTACTTCGCGTCTGTGGGTGGGTCTGTGGGCGGGTCTGGGGGCGGGTCTGGAGGCGGCGCCGGCGAGCAAACCGGCCAGACGGCGCAGCGTCAGATCGACGCCCTGGCGCCGCTGGGCGCCGCGCTCGCGGCCGCGCTGGGCCGACCCCTGAACACGCTGTGGACCATGAAAAACGGCTACGCGCTCTGCACCGGCAGCGGCCTGGCCGCCATCACGGCCTTGCTGAACAGCGCCCCCGAGGCCAAGCGCGACGGGTTGCGCGGTGAACTCGCGATCGGCCTGCACCATGACGTGGAGGTGACCGATGTGCCCAAACTGCAGCGGCCGCGCGTCAGCCAGGCCTACTGCTCGGCACTGCCCGTGGCTTACGGCAACTTGCCGCCTGCCGCCTGGGAGGCCTTTGCACGCCTGGTGCTGGAAGCGGCCTACGAGGCTACGTTGCTGGCGGCCATCGAGAACCAGCGCCGCGGCGCGAGCCAGCGTGTGCTGCTCACCCGCCTGGGCGGCGGCGCCTTCGGCAATGACGAGGCCTGGATTGACGACGCCATCGCGCGGGCTCTGTGGATGCATGCGCACAGCGGCCTGGAAGTGCTGCTGGTGAGCTATGGCGCCGTGCCAGCCAGCCTGTACGCACTGGCCAGGCGCTGCGCCTGAACGGGCCAGGCGGCTGCGGCGCCCTTCATGCCAGCAAGGCGCCGAGGCCGCTCAACCTGCGTGTCAGTCGCGCGCTCGCGGTCACCAGCAGTCTGGGCTCGGCCGCCACCAGCGTGAAGGCTTGCCTGGCGCGTGTGATGCCGGTGTAGACGAGCTCGCGCGTGAGCCCGGGGTTGTCTTCTTCGGGCAGCACCAGCACCACGCGCGAATTCCGAGCCCTGGCTCTTGTGCACCGTCATCGCAAACGCGGTTTCCACATCGGCCAGGCGGCTGGTAGCCACCGAACGCAGCGTGCTGCCTTCGATGAACCAGGCGCGCAACGCTGTGCCGCCCGGTGAAGCCAGCACGAGGCCGATGTCGCCGTTGAAGACGCCCAAGGCCGGCTCGTTGCGGGTGACCATCACCGGGCGGCCTTCGTACCACTCGCCAGCCCGCCGCAGCAGGCCCTGCTTTGCCAGCGCGGCCTCGATGGCGGCGTTCAGCCCTGCCACGCCCCACGGCCCTTCACGCACGGCGCAGAGCACGCGCATGCGGTCGAAGCGCGTGAGCAGCTCGCGCACCCAGGGCTCGAACGCTGCGGGCGCGGTCGGGCGCTGCGCCAGCAAGTGAAGACAGGCGGCGTAACCACCCTCGGCACCGGCGCGGCCGTGCACGGCCAGGCGCGCTGCGGCCTGGGCTTCGTGCGTCTGCACCAACGCCAGTTCAGCACCCGGCGCAGCGCGCAGCAAGGCCAGCGCCGCGGCACCTTCGCCGCGGTTCACCGCCTGCGCCAGTTGGCCGATGGGGCCGGCGAAGCGCCGGCTCTGCCGCAACACCACGGTCTGTTGCGCCAGCCCGTCGGCGGACGCTGTGGTGTCGGGGGTCAACACCTGGCCGCTGCAGGCCTGCACCCACTGCACGGTTTCTGGCGCATAGGCGCCGGCGCCGGCACAAAGCTCGCCCATCACGGCGCCGGCC
>JBBSCV010000245.1:0-6408 GCA_038249925.1 Burkholderiales bacterium | reverse complement strand
GTGCCCAGCTTCAGGTTCAGGCCGTGGTCGTTGATGAGGCCGTTGTGCCAGGGCAGGCCCAGCTTCTTCGCCGTCCAGCTGGCGGTGGCGGGCATCAGCTGCATCAGGCCGCTGGCGCCGACGCCCGAACGTGCATCGGTGACGAAACGCGATTCCTGCCGGATGAGCCCGAAGACCACCGCCGGGTCCAGCCCAGCGGCGCGTGCGCGTTCGGTGATGAGTTCGCGGTGCACCAGCGGGTAGCGCTGCGCCAGATCGACCTCGGTGCGGGTGCGTTCGCTGGTGTTGATGCAGCGGTCCCACACCGCCCGCTGGCAGGCCCATTCCGCCGCCGCCAGCAGTTCGCGGTCGCCCATGCCGCGCAAGGTGAAGTTCCACTCGCGCACACCTTCGCTGCGCAGGCCGAGCTCGATCAGCTGCAGCGCCCGCATCAGCCCGGGCTGCTTGCGCACGGCCTGGCGTTCGGCCTGCGACAGCGTGGTCGGCACCGCAGGCTTGCGCCAGGCCTGGCCGATTTCTTCGCCCGCCAGCTGGCCGTAGAAGCTGAGCGGCGTCGCAACGCCTGCCAGCGCGTTGCGGGCCGTCGTGCGCGCCGTATCACCCTCGGCGCCGGCAGGCGCGCGGGCCATCGTCGCTCGGGCATGCCAGTAGACCCAGCTGTCCTGGCGCTGCTCGGCCACCGACATGGCCTCGATGGCGCGCTGCATGAGCACCCAGCGGTTTGTGTCTGACGCAGGCTGGCGCAGCGCGGCGCGCACGTGCCAGGCCAGCAGGTCGTCGCTCCACGGTGGCTGGGTGCCGGGTGGCTGGGCGCGGTCCCACATTCGCCAGGCCGTGCGCGCGTACTCGGCCGCGCCGGGCTGCAGCTTCAGCGCCGCCTGCTTGGCGATGTGCGCCCAGACGGTGGCTTCCTGCGCTGCTTGCAGGCGCTGCGCCTTGGCGGCCTGCAGTGCCGTGGCGGCGGCGTCGGGGTCGCTGCTGGCGGCGCGCATCAGCGCCAGCACCAGCAGTTCATGGCCGTGGTTGCCCGCGCCGGGGTTGCGGCCGCTCTGCGCGCTGAGATAGCGCGCGGTGTTGTCCAGCAACTCGGCCACGGCCTTGTCGACCGCGGGGCCCAGCAAGCCTGCAGCGGCGCGCGCGGCGCGCGGGCGGTTGTTCTCGATGGCCAGCCGCAGTTCGTGCCAGGCGTCGTCGACGTTCAGCACTTTCGCCTCGAACAGCGCGGTGGCCATGAACGTGCAGCCGTCGTCGAGATCGCGCTGTTCGAACCATGCGGTTCGGGCCGCCTGACGCACGTCCTTGCCGTCCAGGTGCTGCGCCAGCAGCGCGTAGCAGGTGACCTCGCGATCGTCGTTCATGCGAAAACGCGGGAACTCGGCGCGCAGGTTGACCCAGTCGCGACGTTTGCCCAGTTCCAGCAGCCAGTCGTTGCGCAGACGGTCTTCGACGTAGGTGGCGGGCCAGCGGGTGTAGAAGGCCTCCAGATCGGGCTGTTGCGCTTCGGCCAGGCGGTTGCCGAGTTCCCAGTAGTCCACCCACATCGCCAGCGGATGCTGTTGCTTCGCGGTGGCGAAGCGTGCATCGGCCAGCGCGTTGCGGTCTTTCTTGCGCAGCGCGTCGCGCGCCTGCACCACGGTTTCGTCACCAGATGCCGCGTGCAGCGCGGGGCTGGCCATCAAACTGGCTGCCAACAGCAGCAGGCCCTTCGACAAGGCAGCGTGCCGCCGCTGCCGCGAGAGTGCAGAAAGCAGGCCGGAAAGCATGCCGGAAGACGAAAAGACCAGGCGCAGTCGCATGGGGCTGAATTTAGCGCAGCGTGTCGGCGGGCAGAGGTTCACGGGCCATTTCCTCTCTGGTCAAGGCGGCTTCATCGAGCAGCCAGTCTTCAAAGGCCGCCAGTGCCGGGCGCTCCCGCCTCGCGGGCCAGCGCACCAGCCAGTGCGAGTAGGGCGAAAGCACACGACCGGCGCCGCCAAAAGGCTCCACCAGTTCCCCGCGCGCCACGGCGTCGCGCACCAGTGGCAGGCGCGCCAGCGCCACGCCCTGGCCCGCCACTGCCGCCTGCACCTGCTGGTAGGTGAAATTGAGATAGACCCAGCCGCGTGGCTGCAGGCCCGGGGCGGCATGCACGCCCAGCCAGTGGCGCCAGCTGGCATACGCAGCGCTCGGCCGGTGGTCGTCTTCTTCCAGCAACGTGTGGCGTGCCAGGTCGGCAGGGGTCGTCAATGGCAGGCGTTGCAGCAGCGCCGGGCTGGCCACCGGCGTGAGTACTTCGCCGAAGAGCAGAACGCTGCCTGCCGGCGCCTGTTCGGGCAGGCAGTAGCGCAGCGCCAGGTCGATCTCGGGGTCGTCGAAATCGACCAGGTGGTCGCTGGCCGAAATGCGGATATCCGATTCCGGGTGCGTGTTCTGAAAACCCGCCAGCCGCGGCAGCAGCCACAACGAGGCAAAGCTGGCGAAGGTGGTCACGCCCACCGGCTGGCGGTGCTGGGCGCTGCGGATGTGGCGCACGGTGCCGTCCATCTGCACCAGCAGAGGCGCCACGCTGCGCAGCAGCAACGCGCCGGGGCTGGTCAGTTCCACGTGCCGGGTGCCGCGAAGGAAAAGCGTGGCGCCGAGTTCGTCTTCCAGGCTGCGGATCTGCCGGCTGATGGCGGGCTGCGTGAGGTGCAACTCTTCGGCCGCGGCACGAAAGCTCAAGAGCCGCGCCACTGCTTCGAAGGCGCGGAGCGGGCCGATCGGGAGGGGGCGGTGGCGCGGCGCATTCATGACGTTTGATTATCAATCAAGAGCTGCGTCGTGATTGGACAAAGTTACGGGTAAACCCGATGATCCTGCTCGGCCACCGATTGTCCATAAACCGCATCATGAACGCCCTGCCCATTACAAATTTGCATCAAGCCATCGCCCCTTCGGAAAGGCAACTGGCCGACGGCCATGCCGCCACGCTCGCTGCACACGCCGCGCCGCACTGGCCGCAAGCGCGCATGAGCTTGCTGCAAGCGCAGCCGGCGTCTACTCAGGGGGATGAGACGGCAACGCCTGCTCCGAAGGCCCGACCGACCCGTGCATGGTGGCAATCTTCTTGGTTCTGGCCTTGGGTGTTGCCGACGGCACAGGGCAGCGACGCGCGGTGATGCGCTGAAACGGCTGAAAGGGCCAAGCTTCGCCGCAGTGGCGCGCATGGCATGACAATAGCCGCATGACGCTGCCGATGCCTTCGCTGGAACCCTCGCGCGACAAGAAGACACTGCGGCGCCAACTGCAGGCAGAGCGCCAGAGCCTGACTGACCGCCATCAGCGAGCCATGCACCTGCAGGAAGTGCTGCGTGTGTGGTTGATGGCACGTGGCGACAAGGCCATCGGTGCTTATTGGCCCATCAAGGGCGAATTCGATGCGCTGCCCGCGCTCTTTCGCTGGACCGAGGCCGATGAAGAGCGCTGCATCGGCCTGCCGGTGATCGACAAGCTGACCAAACAGCTCAGCTTCCAGATGTGGTTTCCGGGCTGCGAGATGGAAGAGGACGCCTATGGCATCCCCAAGCCCAAGGACACACCTGTGTTCCACCCGACGCTGCTGCTGGTGCCCTGCGTGGGTTACGGCGACGGCGGCGTGCGCCTGGGCTACGGCGGCGGCTTCTACGACCGCACGCTGGCCGCGCTGCAGCCGCGGCCCTACACCGTGGGCCTGGCCTACAGCTTCGGCTACGTGCCCTGGCTGCAGGCCGAGCCGCACGACATGCCGCTGGATGCCGTCCTCAACGAAGACGGCGTGGCCTGGCAGCGCCTTGAACCCGAGTTGCCGCCGGAAGGCCACGGTCAAAGCTGAGCGGGCTGAGCGCGGCCAACCCGGCGCTCAGGCCAGCCTCGCGTCGTTCAGGCCAGACCGAGCCGACGGCAGATTTCCAGCGTCGCAGCGCTCTGGTTGAGCGCGTAGAAGTGGATGCTGGGCACGCCGCCGGCAATCAGGCGTTCGCACAGCCTGGTCACCACGTCGATGCCGAAGGCGCGGATCGACGCCGTGTCGTCCATGTAGCCCTCCATCTTCAGTGCCACCCAGCGCGGGATTTCGATGCCATCGCGCGCCGAGATCTGCGCGATGCGGCCGTAGTTGTGGAAGGGCATGATGCCCGGCACGATGGGCACCGTGACCCCCAGCGCCCGCACTTCGTCGACGAAGTGGAAGTAGGCGTCGGGGTTGAAGAAAAACTGCGTGATCGCGCTGTCGGCGCCGGCCTTCACCTTGTGCGCGAAGTGCTGCAGGTCGTGCCGGATGTAGCGCTGCTGCGGGTGGTACTCGGGGTAGGCGGCGACCTCGATGTGCCAGTCGCTGCCCTGCGTGCTGCGGATGAACTCGATCAACTCGCTGGCATAGCGAAACTCGCCGGCCGTGGCCATGCCGCTGGGCAAGTCGCCGCGCAACGCGACCAGGCGCCGGATGCCCTGGGCGCGGTAGGTGGCCAGAATCTCGCTGATGCTTTCCTTGGTGCTGCCGATGCAGCTGAGGTGCGGTGCGGCCTCGAAGCCCATGGCGGCGATGTCCTGCACTGTCGCGAGAGTCTTGTCTCGCGTGGAGCCGCCTGCGCCGTAGGTCACGCTGAAGAACTCGGGCTTGGCCGCCGCCAGCTCTTGCACCACGGTCTTCAGCTTCTCGCTGCCGACGGGAGTGTTGGGGGGGAAAAACTCGAAACTGACGGGAACGCTGGCGCTCATCGCGACCTCCGTGCCGAAGGAGAGACGAAAGCGGCCCACGCGCAAAGCGCGGGGCCGACATCAAGCAGAAGCCGCGGAACCGGCTTTGCCGGGCCGCTGGCGAACGGCCCCAGGGCCACGAAGGGGCCCTTCGCAGGGCCATGGGGGCAGCGAGCGCCAGCGGAGCTCGGGGGCTCAATACCTGTATGTGTCGGCTTTGTAAGGGCCCGTCTTGGCCACGCCGATATACGACGCCTGCTCGTCGCTCAGCTCGGTGAGCATGGCGCCGACCTTCTTCAGGTGCAGGCGCGCGACCTTCTCGTCCAGGTGCTTGGGCAGCACATAGACCTTGCCGTTTTCGTACTGCTCGCTCTTCGAGAAGAGCTCGATCTGGGCGATGGTCTGGTTGGCGAAGCTGGCCGACATCACGAAGCTGGGGTGGCCGGTGGCGCAGCCCAGGTTCACCAGGCGGCCTTTGGCCAGCAGGGTGATCTTCTTGCCGTCGGGGAACTTCACATGGTCGACCTGCGGCTTGATCTCGTCCCACTCGTACTTCTCGATCGAGGCGATGTCGATCTCGTTGTCGAAGTGGCCGATGTTGCAGACGATGGCCTCGTCCTTCATCGCGACCATGTGGTCGTGCGTGATGACGCGCTTGTTGCCGGTGGCGCTGACGAAGATGTCGGCCTTGTCGGCGGCGTAGTCCATGGTCACGACCTTGTAGCCTTCCATCGCGGCCTGCAGCGCGTTGATGGGGTCGATCTCGGTCACCCACACCTGGGCGCTGAGCGCGCGCAGGGCCTGGGCGCTGCCCTTGCCCACGTCGCCGTAGCCGGCCACGACGGCAATCTTGCCGGCGATCATCACGTCGGTGGCGCGCTTGATCGAATCGACCAGGCTTTCGCGGCAGCCGTAGAGGTTGTCGAACTTGCTCTTGGTGACGCTGTCGTTGACGTTGATGGCACGGAACATCAGCGTGCCGGCGGCCGACATTTCGTTCAGGCGGTGCACGCCGGTGGTGGTTTCTTCGGTCACGCCGATGATCTGTGCGCCCTTGCGGCTGTACCAGGTCGGGTCGACGTCCAGCTTGGCCTTGATCGAGTCGAACAGGCAGACCTCTTCTTCGCTGCCGGGGTTGGCCAGCAGGCTCAGGTCGGTCTCGGCGCGCTTGCCCAGGTGCATCAGCAACGTGGCGTCGCCGCCATCGTCGAGGATCATGTTCGGGCCTTCGCCTTCAGCGCCCTTGGCGCCGAATTCGAAGATGCTGTGCGTGTAGTCCCAGTAGTCCTTCAGCGACTCGCCCTTGTAGGCAAAGATGGGCGTGCCCTGAATCACCAGCGCCGCGGCGGCGTGGTCTTGCGTGCTGTAGATGTTGCAGCTGGCCCAGCGCACCTGGGCGCCCAGGGCTTGCAGCGTCTCGATCAGCACACCGGTCTGGATCGTCATGTGGATGCTGCCCGTGATGCGCGCACCCTTGAGCGGCTGGCTCTTGGTGAACTCTTCACGGATGGCCATCAGGCCGGGCATCTCGGTCTCGGCGATCTTGATTTCCTTGCGGCCCCACTCGGCCAGGGAAAGATCGGCGACAGCGTAGTCGCTGGTGTGCAGGGGTTTCAGAACGGCATTCATCGTCAGGCTCCAAACAGTTGAGGACCTGCACGCGCGCCATTCGGGGGAAGAACACTCACCCACGAAATGCTTCGTGCAGGTGAGCGC
>JBBSCV010000244.1:0-6430 GCA_038249925.1 Burkholderiales bacterium | reverse complement strand
GCCCTGGCCGGCTTTGAAGGCACCGACCTCAGCCGGCAGCTGGGCAACAGCATCGGTGCCCTGCCCTTCACAGCCGTCTTCGACCGCAGCGGGCGCGTCGTGCAGCGCAAACTCGGTGAAACGACCTTCGACGAGCTGAACGGCTGGGTGCATACGCTCTAGCCCCGGCTGGCGCCTGAGTTGCGCCGATTTGCGCCTATCGGCTGGCAAAAGGCGTAAAGTCGCGGCCGAGCGCAACTCGGCGCCCCCCTAATTCATGAGCATCCTCGTCCTCAACGGCCCCAATCTGAACCTGCTCGGCACACGCGAGCCGGCGGTCTATGGCCAGACGACGCTGCCGATGATCGAGACAGAACTGGCCCAGATCGCTGCAGATGCCGGCGTTGTGCTGCTGTGCCTCCAGAGCAACCATGAAGGTGTGCTGATCGATCGCATTCACGCTGCGAGCACCGACGGCACGCACTGCATCGTCATCAACCCGGGCGGCCTCACGCACACCAGCGTGGCGCTGCGTGATGCGCTGGCGGGCGTGGCGCTGCCGTTCATCGAGGTGCACATCAGCAACGTGCATGCCCGCGAGACCTTCCGCCACCATTCCTACCTGTCGCCCATCGCGCTGGGCGTGATCTGCGGCCTGGGCGTCAACGGCTACCGCCTGGCGCTGCAGCACGCGCTCGACCTGCTGCCAGCGCCCGGCGGAGTCGTTGCGCCTGCGTTCGAGCCCGGGGCGTGTTCTGCCTGAATCTGCCTGAAATTCGCCGCAGCCGGCCACAGAGCCGGCGCCTGAACCCCACAAAAAGCAACGAGGACCGCGCCCCCATGGACCTGAGAAAACTCAAGACACTGATCGACCTCGTCAGTGAATCGAACATCTCCGAGCTGGAGATCACCGAAGCCGAAGGCAAGGTACGCATCGTGAAAGCAGGTGCAGTGGCCGTGGCAGCACCGGTCTATGCGCCGGGTCCTCCCGCCGCCGTCGCAGCAGCAACACCGGCAGCGCCCGTCGCGCCGGCGGCCGAGGCTGCGCCGCCCGGCAAGGTCATCAAGTCGCCGATGGTCGGCACCTTCTACCGCGCCGCCAGCCCAGGGGCCAAGGCCTTTGCCGAGCTCGGCGACCAGGTCAAGGTGGGGCTGCCGGTCTGCATCATCGAGGCCATGAAGATCATGAACGAGATCGAGTCCGACGTGGACGGCAAGGTGCTGCGCATCCTGTGCGAGAACGGGCAGGCGGTCGAATTCGGCCAGCCGCTGTTCATCGTCGAGTGAAGCGGGCCTGACCTGTGTTCAAGAAGATACTGATCGCAAACCGGGGTGAGATCGCCCTGCGCATCCAGCGTGCCTGCAAGGAAATGGGCATCAAGGCGGTGGTCGTCTATTCAGAGGCCGACCGCGAAGCCAAGTACGTGAAACTGGCCGACGAGGCGGTGTGCATCGGCCCGGCGTCGTCGACGTTGAGCTACCTGAACATGCCGGCCATCATCGCGACGGCCGAGGTCACCGACGCCGAGGCCATCCACCCCGGCTACGGTTTCCTCAGCGAAAACGCCAACTTTGCCGAACGGGTGGAAAAGAGCGGCTTCACCTTCATCGGCCCCTCGCCCGAGAGCATCCGGCTGATGGGCGACAAGGTCTCGGCCAAGCAGGCCATGATCAAGAGCGGCGTGCCCTGCGTGCCAGGCAGCGAAGGCGTACTGCCCGACGACCCGAAAGAGGTCATCAAGATCGCTCGCGCGGTGGGCTACCCCGTCATCATCAAGGCCGCTGGCGGCGGCGGCGGGCGGGGCATGCGTGTGGTGCACACCGAAGCGGCGCTGATCCACGCTGTGCTGACCACCCGTGCCGAAGCCGGTGCCGCCTTCGGCAACCCGCAGGTCTACATGGAGAAGTTCCTCGAGCGGCCGCGCCACATCGAGATTCAGGTCATGGCCGACCAGCACAAGAACGCGGTCTGGCTGGGTGAACGCGACTGCAGCATGCAGCGGCGCCACCAGAAGATCATCGAAGAAGCGCCGGCGCCGGGCATTCCGCGCCGTGTCATCGAGCGCATCGGCGACCGCTGCGCCGCAGCCTGCAAGAAGATCGGCTACCGCGGCGCCGGCACCTTCGAGTTCCTGTTCGAGGACGGCGAGTTCTATTTCATCGAGATGAACACGCGTGTGCAGGTCGAGCACCCGGTCACAGAGATGGTGACCGGCATCGACATCGTGCAGATGCAGATCCGCGTGGCAGCGGGCGAAAAGCTGCCCTTCACACAGCGCAGCATCGAGATGCGCGGCCATGCCATCGAGTGCCGCATCAACGCCGAAGACCCCTACAAGTTCACGCCGTCGCCGGGGCGCATCACCCTGTGGCACCCGCCCGGTGGCCCGGGAGTGCGGGTCGATTCGCACATCTACACGAACTACTTCGTGCCGCCGAACTACGACAGCATGGTGGGCAAGATCATCTGCCACGGCGACACACGCGACCAGGCGCTGGCGCGCATGCGCACGGCGCTTTCCGAAACCGTGGTCGAAGGCATCAGCACCAACATCCCGCTGCACCGTGAACTGATGGCCGACGCCAAGTTCGTCGAAGGCGGCACCAGCATCCACTACCTGGAAGGCTGGCTGGGCCAGCGGACGCGGTGAACGTTGGCCCCCACGCTCACTTCGTTCGCTGCCCCCCGGGGGGGGCGAGTTGGACGAGGAACAGTCCCTGCGGACTGTTCCTCGCCTGCGAGCGCCGGCGGCGTCCTCGCCGCCGGCTCATGCTGCGGGCCGGCGGAGCCGGATCCGCGCATGGCCTTGGTCGTGTGGGTGGACCCCATGTTTGAGTTGGTGCTGCGTGCACCGGCCACTGTCGTCGCGCCGCTGTCGGACCTGCTGATGGACGAGCTGGACGCCTTGTCGGTCAGCGTCGAAGACGCCGATGCCGACACCGATGCCGAACGTGCGCTGTTCGGCGAGCCCGGCATGCCGGCGCCGGCGCCGGGCTGGGACCGCAGCACCTTGAAGGCCTTGTTCGACACCGAAGCGGCCGCCGACCGGGCCGCGGCGATGGCGCTGGCGCGGTTCGGCGCGAAGCAGGGCGAAGCCGGCGCCCACGTGCAGGGCTTGCATCAAGTGGAAGATCAAGACTGGGTGCGGCTGACGCAGAGCCAGTTCTCGCCGGTGGAGATCACGCCTGAATTCTGGGTCGTGCCGACCTGGCACGAGGTGCCGGCCCGCGCGAAGCAGGTCATGCGGCTGGACCCGGGCCTCGCCTTCGGCACCGGCACGCACCCCACCACCCGCATGTGCCTGCGCTGGCTGGCACGCAAGCCCGCAACGGCCGACCTCTCGCGCGTGCTGGACTACGGCTGCGGCAGCGGCATCCTGGCCATTGGCGCTGCACTGATGGGCGCAGGCTTCATCGACGCCGTGGACATCGACCCCGCCGCCGTGCAGAGCACGCGCGAAAACGCAGTGCGCAACGGCATCGGGGCAGCGACGCTGGCGCCGGGCCTGCCCGCGCAAGCCAGCGGCACCTACGGCGTGGTGCTGGCCAACATCCTGGCCACGCCGCTGAAGCTGCTGGCGCCGCTGCTGGCAGGCCACGTGGCCCCGGGCGGCTGGCTGGTGATGGCCGGCATCCTGGCGCGCCAGGCAGATGACGTCACCGCGGCCTACGAGCCTTGGCTGCAGGTTCACGTGGCCGACGAAGAAGAAGGCTGGGTGCTGATGTGCGCCCGCCGCCCAACCAACGCAGCGCCCGGCGCCTGAGACACGGAGCCCCACCGCCCATGGCTTCCGGCATGGCCACCCGCTGCACCGCTTGCGGCACCGTCTTCCGCGTCGTGCCGGACCAGTTGCGCGTGTCCGAAGGCTGGGTGCGCTGCGGTCGCTGTTCGGAAGTCTTCAACGCAGCCGAGGCCCTTCTCGACCTGGACACCGGCTCGCCGCGCGGCACTGCGGCCGACGCACAACGCTCGATGGTGAAGTTCGGAGCGGCGCGCGCGAGCGACACCCCGCCGGCAGCAGCGGCGCCGTTGCCGTTTGCGTCTGCGTCACCGTCCTTTTCCCCGTCTCCTCCCCCACCGCCGCCACCGCCGCCACCAGCGCTTGCCGACTTCGGGCTCAAGCCGCCGCGGCGCCGCGAGCCCGAGCTGTCACGGGACCAAGGCAACCTCGATTCAGCGCCGATGCCGACCATGGACGAGGCGGTGTCGCGCTTTTCAGAGGACGCGGCCGAGGCGGTGGAGGCGGCCTACGCAACGGATGCCGTCGACCCAGCCGCCGCGCCCGCGCCGACGGCCGACGACATTCGCGCCGAACCCCGAAAGACCCGCGCTGCCGCCAGCGCCACGCCCAGCTTCCTGCGCCAGGCCGAACGCGCAGCGCGCTGGCGCCGGCCGCGCGTGCGGGCAGCACTCGCTGCCACGGTGGTGGTGGGCGTGGCCGGCCTGACAGCGCAGTTGGGCCTGGAATACCGCGACCTCGTGGCCGCGCGCTTCCCGGCGCTGCGCCCGGTACTGCAGGCAGCCTGCCAGCCCTTGAATTGCAGCGTCGGCCCGGCCCACGTCATCGAGAGCCTGGTGGTCGAAAGCAGCGGCCTGGTGCGAGTGGAAAAGTCCAGCGTCTACCGCCTGAGCGTGGCGCTGCGCAACCGTGCCGCGCTGGAGGTGGCGCTGCCGGCCCTGGAGCTTTCGCTGACCGACGGCCAGGGCAAGCTGGTGGCGCGGCGTGTGCTCAGCGCCAGCGAATTCGGCGTGAACCAGGCCACGCTGGGCGCCGGGCGTGAACTGCAACTGCAGGCCACACTCCAGGCCGCCACGGCGCCAGTGGCCGGCTACACGATCGAACTCTTTTATCCCTGACGGGCCTGACCCGCCCGCCCCTCGTTTTCTTCTTACTGCTGGAGTTCCCATGCCCGCCCTGATCTGCGGTTCCCTCGCTTTCGACACCATCACCACGTTCCCGGGCCGCTTTGCCGACCAGATCATGGCCGACCAGGTGCACATCCTGAACGTCAGCTTCCTGGTGCCCACGCTGCGGCGCGAATTCGGCGGCTGCGCCGGCAACATCGGCTACACCCTGCAGGCGCTGGGCGGGCAGCCGGTCATCCTCGGGGCCCTGGGCGTGGACGGCGGTGAATACCTGGCGCGCGTGAAGGACTGGGGCGCCGACGTCTCGTTGATTCACCGCGACACACACCTGCACACCGCGCAGTGCCACATCACCACCGACCGCGACAACAACCAGATCGCCGCCTTCCACCCCGGTGCGATGAGCCGTGCCCACGAGATGGCCGTGCCGCAGAAGACCGCGCGCAGCGACCTCGCCATCGGCATCATCGCGCCCGACGGGCGTGACGCGATGTGGCAGCATGCCCACCAGATGGCCGAAATCGGCATCCCCTTCATCTTCGACCCCGGCCAGCAGCTGCCGCAGTTCAACGGCGACGAGCACCGCGAAATGCTCGGCCTGGCGCGCTGGCTGGCGGTGAACGACTACGAGGCCCGCATGCTGCAAGAGCGCACCGGCGAAGACGCCGCCGCCATCAGCCGACGGCCCAACATCCAGGGCGTGGTGGTGACACTGGGCGAAAAGGGCTGCGAGCTGTGGCTCAAGGGCGAGCGCGTTCACGTGCCGCCGGTGGAAGCCCGCCGCGTGGTCGACCCCACAGGCTGCGGCGACGCCTTCCGCGCCGCGCTGCTCTACGGGCTGGAACGTGGCTGGGCGCTCGAGCGCTGCGCTGCGCTGGGCAACCGCCTGGGCGCGCTGAAGATCGCCGAGCGCGGGCCGCAGAACCATGCCATCGACCCGATGCTCATCGGGAGTGTGTAGACGGGACCCCCAAGCTCACTACGTTCGCTACCCCCCGAGGGGGCTCTTGCAGCGGCCCGGCGAAGCCGGTTCCGCGCAAGGCCTTGATCGGCGACGGCCGCCGGGCGGCTACCCCCGAGGGGGGCTCTTGCAGCGGCATGGCGGAGCTGGTTCCGCGCAAGGTCCTGGGTCGGGGTCGGCCGCCGGGCGGCAGTGCCTCACTGCACCATCTGCGCCAGCTCTCCGCTGGCGTAGCGCCGCGCCACCTCGCTCATTGCCATCGGCTTGATCTTGCCGGCCTGGCCTTCGCAGCCGAACTCCATGTAGCGCTGCTTGCACACCTTGTAGGCCGCTTCGCGCGCGGGCTTGAGCCACTCGCGCGCGTCGAACTTGTCGGGGTTCTCGGCCAGGAACTTGCGCACCGCGCCGGTCATGGCCAGGCGGATGTCGGTGTCGATGTTGATCTTGCGCACACCGTGCTTGATGGCTTCCTGAACTTCTTCCACCGGCACGCCGAAGGTCTCTTTCATCTTGCCGCCGTACTGGTTGATGATGGCCAGCAGCTCTTGCGGCACGCTGGAAGAGCCGTGCATCACGAGGTGGGTGTTGGGGATGCGCTTGTGGATCTCTTTCACGCGGCCGAT
>JBBSCV010000243.1:0-6432 GCA_038249925.1 Burkholderiales bacterium | reverse complement strand
GGACTGGATTGCCCACCTGCAGGCGAACGGCTTCCGCACCGTGGTGTATGAGACCGGCAATACCGCGATGCGCGGACGACTGGGCATTGCCGCCAAGTACGGCAGTTGCCACACCGCGCGCGTCGGCGGCTACGCGATCGAGGGCCATGTGCCGGCGGCCGACATTCGTCGGCTTCTGAAAGAGCGCCCGCAGGCCATTGGCCTGGCCGTGCCGGGCATGCCCGTCGGCTCACCCGGCATGGACGGCGCTGAATACAAAGGCCGCAAGGACCCGTACAACGTGCTGCTCATCGCAGCAGACGGCAGCGCCAGCATCTACCAACCCCACCCCTGAAGGAAACATCATGAAGACGAAGCACAGCTTGTTCATTGCCGGCGTGTTTGTCACGCTGAGTGCGCTGTTCAGCCCCGCCTGGGCACAGGCCACGATGGACCACTCGAAGACGGGCGACATGAAGATGGCGCAAGACGGCGCCGCCAGCATGGCTGATGCCGAGGTGCGCAAGGTCGACATGGCCAGAGGCAGGGTCACCCTGAAGCACGGCGAGATCAAGAGCCTGGACATGCCCCCGATGACGATGGTGTTCACCGTGAAAGACAAGGCCATCCTCGAAGGCATCAAGGTCGGCGACAAGGTCAAGTTCAAGGCGGCGAATGAGGGCGGCAAGCTCACCGTGACGGAGATGACGCCCAACCCGTGACCTCGGGGACCACCGGGGAAGCACGGCCGCTTTCCTACATCGCATTTCAGACCCGTCCTACACGGTGGCGAGCCTGCGCGGCCCACACTGGCGAGCCTGAAGGCGCTTTAAAGGAACGGAGCTTTTGCGATGAGCAAATACGCCAGGTTCGGCGCCATGATCGCGACATCGATCGTCGTGATGTTCGGTCTGATGTACCTGAACACGTATCAGACGAGCCATGTCTGGTTCAGCGAGACGCGGGCTTACATGGCCGTTCTCATGGGTGCGGCGATGGCGGTGGTCATGCTCGCTTTCATGCTGCACATGTACGGCAGCAAGGCCTACAACATCGCCGTCTTCGTCGGGGCTGTTGTCGTCTTTGCAGGTTCGCTGTGGCTCGTGCGCAGCCAGGCCACCGTCGACCAGGTGTCGTGGATGAAGGCCATGATTCCGCACCATTCGATCGCGATCCTGACGAGCGAGCGCGCCAGGATCACCGACCCGCGCGTGCGCAAACTGGCCGACGGCATCATCGATACGCAGCGCAAGGAAATTGCGGAGATGGAAGCGCTGATCAAGGAGCTGGACTGATCCGCCGTTCTCGTTGAATTCAAGCGCAAAGGCGTGGCAGCGCACAGACGCATGTCGCCGCCACGCACAAAATATATCGTGAACCCTGCTCCTTTGAAAGATCCTGTCTGCGGCATGACGGTGACTGCCGAGTCGAAGCACGAGCTTGAGCACGAAGGCCGGCCCTTCTATTTCTGCAGCGCCAAGTGCCTTGCGAAGTTCGAGGCAACGCCCGAGAAATACCTGAAACAGGATTCGAAGGCCGAGCCTTCTTCAGATGAAGCTGCGCCGCCGGGCAGCACCTACACCTGCCCGATGCACCCGGAAATTCGCCAGGATCATCCGGGCGATTGCCCCAAATGCGGCATGGCGCTCGAGCCCGAGATGCCTGCACTGGGCGATGACGAGAACCCCGAACTCGCCGACTTCAAACGCCGCTTCTGGTGGACCTTGCCGTTCACGGTGGTGGTGGTTGCGATGGCGATGGCTGGCCATGGTCTGGCGGGCTTTCAGGACCTCTTCGGCAGCATCGGGCAGAACTGGGTCGAGTTCGCGCTGACCCTGCCCGTGGCGTTGTGGGCCGGCTGGCCTTTCTACAAGCGCGGCGTGCAATCGGTGATCAACCGCAGCCCGAACATGTGGACGTTGATCGGCCTGGGCACCGGTGTGGCCTTCGTCTACAGCGTCGTCGCCACCGTGGCGCCACAGGTCTTCCCGGCGGCGTTCGTCATCGACGGGCGCGTCTCGGTGTATTTCGAAGCTGCCGCCGCGATCATCTCGCTGACCTTGTTCGGCCAAATACTGGAACTGAAGGCACGCTCGCAAACTTCAGCCGCCATCAAATCGCTGCTGGGCCTGGCGCCCAAGACCGCTCGCCGCATCAACGCCGATGGGAGTGAAGAAGACGTGCCGCTGGCGCATGTGCACGAAGGCGACAGCCTGCGCGTGCGCCCGGGCGAAAAGGTGCCGGTGGACGGCGTCGTGATCGAGGGCAGCAGCGCGCTCGACGAGTCGATGCTGACCGGCGAGCCGCTGCCGGTGACCAAGCGCGCCGGCGACAAGGTCATCGGCGCCACGATGAACACCAGTGGCGCGCTCATCATTCGTGCCGAGCATGTGGGTTCGGCGACGGTGCTGTCGCAGATCGTGCAGATGGTGGCGCAGGCCCAGCGCTCCCGCGCGCCGATGCAGCGCATGGCCGATGTGGTGGCGGGCTACTTCGTCGTCACGGTGGTCGGCATTGCCCTGCTGACCTTCTTCGCCTGGGGCATCTTCGGGCCCGAGCCCAGCTGGGTCTTCGGCTTGATCAATGCCGTGTCGGTATTGATCATCGCCTGCCCCTGCGCGCTGGGGCTGGCCACGCCGATGTCGATCATGGTCGCCACCGGCAAGGGCGCGACGAACGGCGTATTGTTCCGCGACGCTGCGGCCATCGAGAACCTGCGCAAGGTCGACACGCTGATCGTCGACAAGACCGGCACGCTGACCGAAGGCCGGCCGACTTTCGAGCGCGCCGTGGCAACTCACGGCTTCGACGAGCAAGAGGTATTGCGCCTGGCGGCCAGCCTTGACCAGGGCAGCGAACACCCGTTGGCCGCAGCCATTGTCGCCGCGGCGAAATCACAAGATCTGAAGCTGTCGAAGCCTGAAGACTTCGATTCGGAATCGGGCATCGGCGTGCGCGGCAATGTCGATGGCAAGGCGCTGGCCTTGGGCAACACGGCACTGATGGACCAGTTGGGCGTGAAGGTCGACGACCTGAGGGCCGAGGCCGAGAAGCTGCGCGGCGAAGGCGCCAGCGTGATGCATCTGGCGGTCGACGGCCAACTGGCCGGCTTGCTGGCCGTGTCCGACCCCATCAAGTCGACCACCGCAGATGCGTTGAAAGGCTTGCGTGCCGCTGGGCTGCGCGTCGTCATGGCCACCGGCGACGGCCTGACCACGGCTGAAGCGGTGGGCAAGCGCCTGGGCATCGAAGAAGTGCATGGCGAGGTCAAGCCGGAAGACAAGCTCAAGCTGGTCGAAAAGCTGCAAGCGGAAGGCCGCATCGTCGCGATGGCCGGCGACGGCATCAACGACGCGCCGGCGCTCGCCCGCGCCGATGTCGGCATCGCCATGGGCACCGGCACCGACGTGGCGATGAACAGCGCGCAACTCACGCTGATCAAGGGCGACTTGCGCGGCATCGTCATCGCACGCACCTTGTCCGAGGCCACGGTGGCCAACATGAAGCAGAACCTGGCGTTCGCTTTCGTCTACAACGCGATCGGCGTGCCTTTGGCGGCCGGTGTGCTGTACGCGTTCACCGGCTGGCTGCTGTCGCCGATGTTCGCCGCACTGGCGATGAGCCTGAGCTCGGTTTCGGTGATCACCAACGCGCTGCGGCTGCGCGGCAAGGATCTGCGGGCGGACTGAACGGCGGCGCAGTGACGGAGATGACCCCGGTGAAGAGTGCGGAAATGCGCGCCTACTTGGCCAGCTCGGCGCGCATCGCGGTGATCACCGCCTTGTAGTCGGGCTGGTTGAAGATGGCGCTGCCCGCCACGAAGGTGTCGGCACCTGCATCCGCGGCGCGGCGAATGTTGTCGACCTTGATGCCGCCGTCCACCTCCAGGCGAATGTCGCGCCCGGT
Source organism: Burkholderiales bacterium (assembly GCA_038249925.1). GTDB lineage: Bacteria > Pseudomonadota > Gammaproteobacteria > Burkholderiales > Burkholderiaceae_C > Rubrivivax. Next base: position 2,547 of record JBBSCV010000243.1, on the reverse strand, counting down.
CCGGTCGATGAGCTTGCGCGCCTTCTCCAGTTTGCGCAGCGCGCTGTCGATGAAACTTTGGCCGCCGAAGCCCGGGTTGACGCTCATGACGAGCACGAGGTCGACCTTGTCGATGACGTATTCAAGGACATCCAGCGTGGTTGCCGGGTTGAACACGAGGCCCGCCTGCTTGCCCTCGGCCTTGATCAGCTGCAGCGTGCGGTCGACATGCACGCTGGCTTCGGGGTGAAAGCTAACCAGGTCGGCGCCAGCCTTGCAGAAGGCCTGCGCCAACGCGTCCACCGGCTGCACCATCAGATGCACGTCGATGGGCACCGTGCTGTGCTTGCGCAGCGCCTGGCAGACCATGGGCCCGAAGCTCAGATTCGGCACGTAATGGTTGTCCATCACGTCGAAATGAATCCAGTCGGCGCCGGCGGCAATGACGTTCTTCACCTCATCACCCAGGCGGGCGAAGTCGGCCGAGAGGATGCTGGGGGCGATGCGGTAAGTGGTCATGGCCCGATTCTAGGTTTGCGCTCACTGGCATTCACCGGCATTCAGCGGTGCCGACTCCTAGAATGCCGGCCATGGCCAAGCCCGAGTTCACTTGCGAAGTGCGTGTGCAATACCTGCCCGAGCAGTCACAACCGCCCGAGGGGCCTTATGCCTTCGCCTACACGGTGGTCATCCGCAACACCGGCGCTGTGACGGCACAGCTGGTGGCGCGGCATTGGGCAGTGACCAATGGCGACGGCCACCGCGAAGACGTGCGCGGCCTGGCCGTGGTGGGCCAGCAGCCGGTGCTCAAGCCCGGCGAACATTTCGAATACACGAGCTGGACACGCCTCGACACGCCGCATGGCGCCATGCGCGGCACTTTCTACTGCATGACCGAGGATGCCCACGCCTTCGAGGCTGACGTGCCCGAGTTCGCGCTGGTCTACCCCGGCGCCCTGCATTGAGGGGCAGCAAAGGCCTCATGGGCCAGAGCTGGGACCTCACGGCGCTGATCAATGCCGTTGACCCCAAGGCGAGCCAGCCAGAACGACACCTGTGGCTGGTGCGCCTGATGGAATGGCTGCGCCACGCGCCGCGGCCCCAGACAGCAGCCCCGCCGGGCACCGCAGTCGCCGATGAAGCGCGCACGCCGCTGCCGGTGGTGCGCCTGCGCCACCTGCTGAACCAGGTGGAGAAGAACGACGCGCTTCGCGCCCGCGTGCGCGGACTGGTCGAAGCCTTCTGGCGCGACATCGATGCGGCATCGCTCTACGCCGATCTCGGCTTCGGCGCGCGCGTGTCCTTTGCCAGCGAACTGCTGTCGCGTCTGCATCAGCGCGTGCTGCCGGGCACGCCTGAAACGCGTGACCTGGCCGGCCTCTTCACCCTGCTGTTCGAACCTGCCGACGCCGCCTGGGTGGCCGGGCTGGATTCGACCACGCTGCAGCGCGCGATGGCGCTGCTGGGCCCGGGCGACTCTGCCGCCATGCGCGTGGTCTTGCTGAACGCCATCACCATTCTGGTAAGCGCCGTGCATTCTGCGGGCTACAAACCTTCGCTGCGCCAGCGCATGGATGTCGCGGTGCTGCAGGACGAGCCGTTTCGCCAGCTTACCCATGCGGCCACGCAGCTGCGCGAAGCCGTGCTGCAAGGCCGCGAAGAAGACGCGCTGAAGGCCGCCGGCTACCTGCGTGCACTGCTGGAGGCCTGCCGCCTGGCCGCGGCCAGCGTGATGCCGCATCTGGAGCAGTTCGGCATTTCCGTGAACATCGTTTTCGATCTCGATCAGCTGCGCGGCCGTGTGAAGCGCATCGAGCAACTGGTGAACTGCGTGTTGACCCCCGAGCCGCTGCCCGAGACGCGAAGCCTGCTGCTGGAGCTTCTGCGTGTGCTGGGTGACCAACGCGGCGTGCGCGCGCTGTTCGCGCGCCATTACTCGCTGCTGGCGCGCCAGGTGGCCGAGCGCAGTGCTGAAACCGGCCAGCACTACATCACGCGCAGCCGCGAGGAATACCGCGACATGCTGCGCAGAGCCGCCGGCGGCGGCGCCGTCATCGCGGGCACCACCTTCCTGAAGTTCGCCATTGCCGCGATCGGTCTTTCGGCGTTCTGGGGCGGCTTTCTTGTCGGCGTGAACTACGCCGCCAGCTTCGTGCTGGTGATGCTGTTGCACTGGACCGTGGCCACCAAACAACCGGCGATGACAGCGCCGGCGATGGCCGCTTCATTGCCGCGTGGCGGCAGCGCCAGCGACGCAGAACTGGAAGGTTTTGTCGACCGTGTGGCCCAGCTCATCCGCTCGCAGTTTGCCGGCATCGTGGGCAACCTGGCGATGTGTTTTCCGCTGGTACTGGCGGTGCAGTTGCTGGCCACGGTGGTGTTCGGTGCGCCGCTGGTCGGCACGGCCGATGCGAACTACGTGCTCGACAGCATCACGCTGCTGGGCCCCACGGCCTTGTTCGCGGCCTTCACCGGGGTGCTGCTCTTTGCCAGCAGCCTGGTGGCGGGCTGGACCGAGAACTGGTTCGTGCTGCACCGGCTGGACAGCGCCATCGCCTGGAACCCGCG
>JBBSCV010000242.1:0-6485 GCA_038249925.1 Burkholderiales bacterium | reverse complement strand
TTGGCCAACTCAGGCCACACGAGCGCATCGCAACCGTCCTGCGCCACGCGCTGGGCGTCCTCGGCCCATCCTTCACGCGGGTTGCGCCGGATGGGCCGGATCTCGATCACGCCGTTTCGCACCTGCAGGTCGGCCGAACCTTCCAGCCCGACCTGCGCCAGGATGGGCTTCGGAATCAGCACGCCCTGAGAGTTGCCCATCTTGCGGATCGCGACTTCCATGGCTGCCCCAGATTTTTACCGTCAGCACAATGGTAGCACCGGGCAAGCAGTCCGATGGGCATCAGCTGGTCAGCGGCGGGCGTTGATGCGCCGCCACGATGGCGCGGTAGTTCGGCAGGGCCTGAATCAGGCGCGGGCGGTCGGCAGCGTCGGTGATCAGCGTGGCGTGCGCCTGTACGTCGGCGAACAGCTGGTCCAGCAGCGGGCCAGCGCGCGGGTCGTGCAGCGCCACCATCACCTGGTGGCAGCGCCAGCGCAAAGCGATCGTTTCGCTAGCGGGCCAGTCGGCCAACGCGTGCTGCTGTTGGTCCAGCGTCGCGTTCAGCCTGGCCGACGCCAAATCGGGCTGGCCGAGGTGCACTGCGCACAGCGCCAGGGTGGACGCCACGCTACAGGCATCGAGCGGTTCTTCCAGGGACGGGAACAGCGCCTGCGCCTGCAAACCGCATTGCAGCGCGGCTTGTGCATCGTCCTGATCAAGATGCAGATTCCCCAGGCACCGCAGCGTGATGGCTTCCATGCGCCGGTTGCCGATGGCGCGGTGGATGACCAGGTTCTGCTCGTGCCAGCGTATGGCCGCAGCCGCGTCACCCAGCGCCGCGGCGGCGAAGGCCAGGCGCATCTGGCCGCTAGCGAAGTTCTGCGGCGAGCCGATGGCCTGCGCCAACGTGCGCGTGCGTTCACCCCAGGTCGCCACCTCGTCCCACCGCCCCAGCATTGTCGCCAGGCTCGCCAGATTCTCCAGTGCGCCCAGCTGCACGCGCGGGCTGCCCAGCGCCTCGCCGCGCGCCAGTACTGCCGACAGCGTGTCTCGTGCCTCTACCATGCGAAAGGTGTCCATCGAGACCATGCCCGACAAGGTCAGCAGCTGGGCTTCGGTCTCGGCCCGCGCGTAGTCGGACTCGATCTTGCCGGCCCAGGGCAGGCCGATCTCGAGGTGCTGGCTGGCGCCGGCCAAGTCTTGTCGTGCGATGTGCAGCCACGCCAGCTGGCCCTGTGCCATCGCGGCCCACCTTGCCGCGCCGCAGCGCTCGGCGATTTCGAAGGCCTGGCGGGACAAGGGCTCGGATGCAGCAGCGTCACCGCGCCGGTCGGCCAGCAAGGCCATCCTGAACGTCAACCGCGCCTGGCGGTAGTCGTCGGGGTGGCGCTCAAGCATCGCCGCGATTTGCCGGTTCGCTGCATCCTGGGCGACCCGGTCGCCGATGGTGTCGGCGATCTTCTCCAGGTGGTCCCACAGATCGATGGCCCGCGCGGGCTGGGCATCGCCCAGCAAGGCCAAGGCACGACGAAAGTATGACTGCGCGATGGCGTTGGCAAAACGCTTCTGCGCCTCGGCCCCCGCCTGCTCGAAGCAGCGGGTAGCCAGCGCCGTATCACCGGCCCGCTCTGCGTGTTCGCCGGTCATGGCCAGGAACTCCGCGCCGCGGCCTTGCGTGCGTTCGGCCAGCCAGCGCGCCGCCGCGCCGTGGCCCAGCTTGCGTTCGGCCTTCAGCAGCGTGTCGTAGGTGACCTGGTGCAGCAGGTGGTGGTCGAACTGGCGCTCGGGTGTGCCTTCGAAGTCGCTGCGCTCGTGCTCGCGCACGTAGGCCGTGCGCTGCAAATCGGGCAGGGCCTGCGGCGCGCTGGAGTCCAGCGCTTGCAGCGCGTTGTCCCAGAACACGTGGCCGATGACGCTGGCCTGGCGGGCGGCCTGGCGCTGAGCGGCGGGCAGCGCATCTAGTCGCGCTTGCAGCAGGCCGACCAGAGTGGTCGGCAGACGCAGGGTGTCCAGGCGGTTGAGGTCCACTTCCCACTGCACGCTGCCGGTGTTCGATACCGTCGTGATGACGCCGTCGTCGATGAGCCGGCGCACCAGCTCTTCCATGTAGTACGGGTTGCCTTCGGCCTGGCCGGTGATGAGTGCCATCAAGCGGGGCGGCACATTGGGCATGCGTTGCAGCAAGGCCCCTGCGAGTTCATCGCCTTGCGCTGTCGCCAGCGGTGTCAATGTCACCAGCGTGTTCAAGGCGCTGTCCGGCATGCGCCAGTCGGGCCGCCTCGCCAGCAGCGCGGGCCGGGCCGTCATCACCAGCAGCAGCGGTAGTTCGGCGGCGTGGGCCAACAAGTCTTGCAGCAGGTCCAGCGAGCTGTCGTCGTACCAGTGCAGGTCTTCGACCAGCAGCACCAGCAGCGCATCGCCCCGGGTGGCCAGCGCGTGCAGATAACTGCGAAACGCGGCCAGCGCCTGGTCGCGCAGCGTGCGCGGGTCCAGGCCTTTGACGTTCGGGCTGTCGGCGAAGTCCAGGCCGGAGAGCTGGCCGATGAGCTGGGCCTGACGTTCGCCGCGTTCATCGAAGTACGGGCTCAAACCCTCGACGACCTTGCGGCGCGCGACCTCGGCGCTGTCGGTGTCGGCAACAAGGCACTGCACGGCCAGCAGGCTGCGCAGCAGGCCCCAGGGGCGCAGCTGGCTGTCGGGCTGCGCGCGCACCGTCAGCAGCCGGCTGCCTGGAAGATCACTCTGCAGCGCAGCCCGGAACTCGCGCAGCAGCCGGCTCTTGCCCAGGCCGGCGTCGCCCAGCAACGTCAGGGTTTGCAGCTGCTTCGTCTGCCGGGCCATCGTGGCGGCTTGCAGCAGGCGCTGCAGCTCGGCCTGGCGGCCCACCATCGGCGTGCTCAAGCCCAGCAGCCCACGCTCCACCGTGGCCACGCTGCGGTCGCGGGCCGCAAGCACCAGGTGGCTTTTCAGCGGCGCGTCGACACCCTTGACCTGCAGCGGCGGCTGCGGTTCGGCATCGAAGGCGCCGCGCACCAGCACCCAGGTGTCGTCGCTGATGCGCAGCCTGCCCGCCGGCGCGGCCTGCTCCAACCGCGCGGCGATGTTCACCGTCAGGCCGCTCAGGCTCTTGTCGTTCTCGACCCCGCCGCCGCGAACCACGCCGCCGGTGTGGATGCCGACGCGGGCGTTGAAGCCTTCAAGGCCGTGAAGCCGTTTGACTTCCTCGCCCCGCCGCGCGGCCTCGGCCAACAGGGCCAGGCCGCAGCGCACGGCGCGGTCGGCGTCGTCTTCGCGCGTGCCTGCGGTGTCGTGCGCGCCGAAGGCCACCTTCAAGCTGTCGCCGGCATAACGCAGCACCTCGCCGCCGTGCTGCTGGACGATGGCGGAGAAGGCGGCCAGCGCGCCGTCCACCACCGCCTGCACTTCTTCGGGGTCCAGGCGCTGGATGAGCTGCGTGCTGCCGACGATGTCCAGGAACAGCACGCTGACCTGGCGCAGGCGGCGGGCGGGTGCGGCGGACGTGGACGACTCAGGCGGTGGAGCAGGCGGTGGAGCAGGCTCAAGCCGAGCGCTCAGCGCGGCCAGGCGTTCGAGCAAGGGCGCCAGCGCGGCATCGACCAGGGCGTCGCCCAGCACGGCGCGTTGGGCTTGCAGCGCGGCAATGGCGCTTTCAAGCGGTACCAGTTCCGAATTCATGTTGGTTTGCGCCCGGTCTTGGCGGTGTTCCCGACCCTGCGTTGGGTCGCGGCTGGCGGCTCGGCCATCCAGTCTTCGAGGTGCAGGCCAGGCACCTGGTCGAAGTGACGGGTGTTGTGGGTGACCAGCGTCAGCCCCTCGGCCAGCGCGTGGGCCGCGATCTGCGTGTCGATCTCGCCCATGGGCGTGCCGTTGCGCCGATGCACCTCCTTCAGCGCGCCGTAGCGGTCGGCTGCCTGGTGCGTCCACGGCAGGTCGGGCAACTGCAGCAGAAAGTGGTCGATCAGGCTGCGCCGCCGGTCGTCTGCGGCCATGCCGGTCTGGCCGAAGCGCAGCTCGGCGTGGGTCAGCACCGAGATGGCCACGGTCTGTTGCAGCAGGCCCTGGTTGACGCGCGCTTCCAGCCCGGCTGAGCTGCGTCGGAGGTAGTAGCTGGCAATGTTCGTGTCGAGCAAAAATCGCAAGGTCATCGCAAGGTCATCGCAAGCTCATCGCGACCAGCCCGCCAGCGGGTCGGGCTGCGGCGCGTCATCACGCGGCGGCACGAATTCTTCGCTGGCAGGTTGGCTGCGCAGCTCATCCAGGAAGACTTGCAGCGCATCGGCATCGGGCTTGGGCCTGAGCGTGATTTCGCCGGTGTGCTCGTTGCGCGTGATCCAGACCTCATGCGTGTCGACCCGGAAAGCCTTGGGCAGGCGCACGGCCTGGCTGTTGCCGGTGGAGAAGACTTTGGCAGTGGCGACCATGGGGCTTCCGATTCGCGAAAATAGATACGGAACCGTAGCTATTCTAGGCCTGCCGGTGTCAGGGCGAAAGGCCGCGCTGCGCGTGCGTCGTCACGATGGCACGCCAGACCGGCAGGGCCTGGATCAGGCGGTCGCGGTCGGCGATGTCGGTCAGCCGTCCTTCGGCCGTGGCGGCCGGCCTGTCGCGACGTGCTGGGGGCGACGGGCTGGGGGCGACGTGCTGGAGGCGACGGGCTGGGGCCGGCGCTCAGCGCGATGCGCGCTTCACGGGCACCACGGGCTGCGCATAGAGGCGCGCCTGCAGCACCGGTGCAGGCCGGCCGGTGAGCGCAGCCCAGGCGGTCAGCTGCTCTTGACTGACATCCCAGTCCTTGCCGAACACTGCAGTGCTGTTCTGGGCCATGAACAGCGCCAGCTCGGCAGCGGGCGCGTGGCCGGCGTCGGCCAGGGCCATGAAGCGGCCATAGGCCTCGGAGAAGCGCGCCTGCTGGAACGAGGCGACGGCATGGGCCTGCAGCTTGTCGCGCATGGGCACCGACTGGGCGAGCGCGGCAGGGGCGAAGCTGGCCGCCACGAGCGCGGCGATGGCGGCGGACAAAGAGAAGGAGGCGGTACGTCGGGTCATGGCGGGCTCTCTTGAAACGGCCTGCGATGGCTGACCGATGAACGCATGCTCGCGGCGCCGGGCGCACTTGACGCACCGCTGTTCAATAGTGAACGACAGGCCCTGCGCCTGCGGGCGTCCTGAGAGTGGCCTGTCTTCCGAATCGCAAGGTCACGCGGTGCGGGCGTGCAGTCGCGTCGCTGTTGAGCCGTGAGTGCGGTCTGCGGCCGCGCATCTTCATGCGGCGGCGTTCGATTGGGCGAGAGCCTCCACCACGTCGCGGTGCCAGGGCACGGTGTTGCGCACGCGCTCGCGCACGGCGGGGTCGCTGAAGCTGCTGAGGTGCCGCTCCAGTTCGGCCAATGCCAACGCCAGTTGAGCCGCCGCGGCCGGGTCACCTGCGCGGTGCAGCACGCGCCAGCCGGCCATGCGCGCCGCCAGGCTGAATTCGGCCTCGGCCAGGGCGTCGCGTTCCTGAAGGGCGGGCAGTTCCGCCAGCACGGCCAGGCGGGCGGTATCGATGTCCGCGGCCAGGCCCGACGCAGCCCGCACATCGGCCAGCCGCAACTTCGCCGCACGCGCACCGACCGCGCCATCCCGCTGCTGCCAGGCCGTTGCAATCTCTTGCCAGACGGCCGCCGCCGCAGAGGCACCGCCACCGCGCCACATCGCCTCGGCCTGTATATCCCCGCATTTGAGGGCGTTGATGACGTCGCCTGTGCCCTTGTAGCCCGCGCAGGCCGCCGCTGCCTCGCGCTCGGCCGCGTCCCATTCACCGGCTTGCAAGTGCAGTTTGGCGCGCAACGACCGGGCCACGGCGGCCTGCATCGGAAGGTCGAACTCGGCGGCCAGACGGGCAGTGGCATCGGCGTGGACGATGGTCTCGTCCCGGTCGTTCCGACTCAAGGCACGCAGTGCTGCGAACTCGTGGCAGGAACTCGCCAGCCGTGGCGCGTTCAGGGTACTGGCAAGGGCCAGTGCGCGGGCAAGCGTCGCGCCACGGGCATCGTCATCGTCTTGGACGGCGTGCAACTCGGCCTCGACCAACAGCAACTGAACTTCATACATGTGGTCAGTCGGCTTTTCCATCCGCTCGCGGGCCAGCGTGGCCCAGCGTGATGCGGCCGCCAGCTCTTGACGTGCCAGGTCGAATTCGCGCCGTTGTATGGCCATGAAGCACAGGTTGCCGCGGCAAAGGGCAGCCCTTGCAGCGTCACCGATGCGCTCGGCCACCTCGGCCCCCCGCCGCCCCGCCGCCTCGGCCAGTTCCAGCCGCCCCGTGCGGTGAGCCAGCAGGCTCTGAGAGCTCAGGGCGCTGCCCAGCCACCGCATGTCGCCCTGGGCTTCGCTCAATGCCAGCAGCTCGTCGATGGCCTTGGCCTGCTGATCGCGCAGGGCAAGGTTGTCGCAAACAGCACTTCTCAGGTGCAACAGCTCGCACTGCAGCCCTGGCGGCA
>JBBSCV010000241.1:0-6497 GCA_038249925.1 Burkholderiales bacterium | reverse complement strand
GGAGAGCATCTCGCGGGCGCCGCGCGCGAACTCGGGGTGCTGCCAGACAGGCAAGGTGGGCAGAGCGGGGGGGCTGTTCACCCCGCCATTGTCGCCACCGCCCGCGGCGCTGCCGCCTTTGTGCCCGCCTTCGTGGCCGCTTTCGTGCTCGCTTTCGTGGCCGCCTTCGTGGTCAACCCGAGCCTCAGCTCACTTGCGGCGCACGCTGCCGCTGCCGGCCACCGAGCTCTTCACCTGCGCGTCGCCGGCATAGGTGACGTCGCCGCTGCCGGCGATGCTGACCGACAGCGCCTTGTGCGCAAACACCGCCGCGTCGCCACTGCCGGCAATGGACACCGACACGTCGTCGGCACGCATCTCGCCCAGACGCACATCGCCACTGCCGGCGATGCTGACCTTGACCCGCGACGCGCTGCCCTTGCCGGTGACGTCGCCACTGCCGGAAATGCGGATGCCGAGCTCTTCCGTGGTCAGGTCGTCCAGCCGCGCGTCGCCCGAACCCGACATCGAAAGCTGCAGCGACGGTGTGTTGAAAGTCTCCAGACGCACATCGCCCGAGCCGGCCGTGGCCAAGGCGCTGAGCTTGGGCACGACGACTGTGACGAGCACCTTGCTGCGCGTCTGGGCGTAGTTGCCGATGCGGAAGCCGCTGAAGACGCTCTCGCGCTTCCAGCGCACCTTCAGCGTGCTGCCATTGCGGCCCGGCTCGACCACGGTTTCCAGCAGCGGCAGCAGGTTGTCGTCGGCCTGCACCTGCACCGACTGCTGGGCGCCCTGGCGCACCACCAGGTCCATGGCACCGCTGAGCGCGACGGCCTCGAAAGCGTCCAGCGTACGGAGTTCAGTGGCGCTGTTGCCCGAGCCCTGCGCGCTGGCGGCCTGCGCCTGGCCGGGCACGAACATCTGGCCGAGCGTCAGCGCGCCGAGCAGGGTGGTGGCAAACGCGGCGCGGCGCGAGGCAGAGAAGGCGGAGAAAGCGGCGAAAGCGGCGAAGGCCGTGCGAGCGGGTGTGCTGCGAATCATCTGAAGCTCCGGGTGACTGAAGCCCGCAATGTGCCGCCGATGACCAGCGCCCGCCAGCCCGGCGCGACGTGATGCTGCTGGCGGCGACGAATTGCAGGGCGACGGTCGTGCAGTGCATTGCAGTGAAACAGTGAACACAGCGCCCTGCGCATGCAGCCGGTGAAGCCGCCGCGCGATCGCCTATTGCTTGGCCTTCGTCTTGGCCGCCGCAGGTTCGGCGCCTTCTTCGTCGACCATGGCCACCGGCGCGGTCGCCGGCATCGGCTCGATGTTGTTCTCGCGCATGTAGTCGTTCATCTCGCGCCAGCCGGCGAACACCGCGGCCTTGTCGGCGCGCTTGTTCAGTTCGTAGCAGGTCTCGACGGAACGGGCCGCATGGCGGCAACCGCCGCCGATGGCCTTGCCCTCGGCTTCACGCTTGGCCGCTTCGACGGCCGGCGTGGCGATGCCGAGTTGATCGCAAGCGCTCAAGCCCAGCACGGCGGCCAGCAGCATGGCAGGGGTCAGACAGTGGATGGCGCGCTTGGTCATGGCTCTAGCGATATCGGCCGGCAGCGTGGTGGCTTGAGCACTTCGCCTTGCTGCAGAAGCCTCAAGCCGAACGCGGCTGGCGCTGCAGGAATTCCCGCGCCGTCAAACGCCGGCCACCGGGGGGCTGCACCTCCAGCAATTCCAGCGTACCTTCACCGCAGGCCACCACCAGACGGCCCTCGCCGGCCGCCAGCCAGGTGCCGGGCGCGCCACCACTTTCGTCCAGCACGCGCGCGCGCCACACCTTCAAGGGCTGGCCCTGGAACTCGATGCTGCCGCCGGGAAAAGGGTCGAAGGCACGCAGCCGGCGCTCCAGCAGCGCGGCAGGCTGCTGCCAGTCGAGCACGGCTTCGGTCTTGTCGATCTTCTTCGCATAGTTGGCGCAGGCTTCCGCTTGCGGCATTGGCTGCAAAGCGCCATGCCGGAGGAACAGCAGCGCCTGCACCACCAGGCGCGCGCCCATCGTGGCCAGGCGGTCGTGCAGGGTGCTGGTGGTGTCATCGGCGCTGATCGGGGTGGTCTCCTTCAGCAGCATGGCGCCGGTGTCCAGCCCCTCGTCCATCTGCATGATGGTGATGCCGGTCTCCCGGTCGCCGGCCTCGATGGCGCGCTGAATGGGCGCCGCGCCGCGCCAGCGCGGCAGCAGCGAGCCGTGGATGTTCAAGCAGCCATGGCGCGGTGTGGCCAGCACCCAGGCCGGCAAGATCAAGCCGTAAGCCGCCACCACCAGCACGTCGAGCGCGGCGGCTCGCAAGGCCTCGCGCGCCAGGGCGGCGTCTTCGGGGTACTTGCCGTCCAGCCGCAGGCTGCGCGGCTGGGCCAGCGGCAGCGCAGATTGAAGCGCCAGCTGCTTCACCGCCGAGGCCTGCAGCCTCATGCCGCGGCCGGCGGGGCGGTCGGGCTGGGTCAGCACCAGCGGCACTTCGGCACCGGCGGCCACGATGGCGGCCAGGGCCACCTGGGCAAATTCGGGCGTGCCAGCGAAACCCACGCGCAGGCCTTGCAGGGCCGGAAGGGCGGCCGGGGCCAGGCCCTCAGCGGACACGCTGCTCTTCGCGCAGCTTCTTCAGCATCTTGGTCTTGATGCGGTCGCGCTTCAGGAAGCTGAGGTACTCCACGAACACCTTGCCCATCAGGTGGTCCATCTCGTGCTGAACACACACCGCCGACAAGCCATCGGCTTCCATCTCGAAGGGCTGGCCGTCGCGGTTCAGCGCCTGCACCTTCACGCGGGCGTGGCGCTCGACGCGGTCCCAGGTCTGCGGCACCGAAAGGCAGCCTTCTTCAGTCACCGCCATCTCGTCGCTGTGCCAGGTGAGCTGGGGGTTGATCAACACGATGGGCCGGTTGTGCTCTTCGCTCGTGTCCATCACGATGAGGCGTTCATGCACGTCCACCTGCGTGGCGGCCAGGCCCACGCCTTCGGCTTCGTACATGGTGTGCAGCATGTCGTCAGCGAGCTGGCGGACGCGCGCGTCCACCGTCGCCACGGGCACGGCCACGATGTGCAGACGGGGGTCGGGGAAACGCAGGATGTTCAAGAGGGCCATGGGCGAAGGGGAAAGGTCAGGGATGAAGGAATGGCCGGTCAGATATACGACAGATCAGACGACAGATCAGACGACTGAACACGAATGACGAAACACGCAACGAAACAGCTGGCAACAGCTGTGGAGACAGCGCCACGCGGGCCGATAAGCAGGGGTGTGGCGTCTTGCACGGGCGGGCAGTTTGTTTGCGGCAGCAAGGGTTTACGGGCAAAATCTGTGAAACCGTATGAGCATTGTCTTAGGGCAAACGAGTTGTCGCCGGCCTGCACGCAACGTGCAACTTGTCGCCACTGTTTGCAGCATCCAGCAGGTTTTGGCGCCATCATGCGCCGAAGCCTTTTCATTTCAGGCTGCGCCGCATTTTCGCACTGCCGCGCCTGAGCATCTGCCCGGAGACCATCAGCGCCATGAGCCATCGCATCCGCCGCCAGTTCACGAAGGCCCTGCGCGATGCAGCCGTGCCCGGCTTCGCGCTGCTGGCGCTGGCCAGCGTCAGCGGCCAAGCAGTCGCACAGACGAGCAGCTTGCCCGTCACGCCCGAGTGGCGCGACACCGCCCAGCGCGTGGCCCAGGCCGGCGTGCCGCTGGAAGACCTGGCGCCCAACGCGCCCGATTCGCACACCGTGCAGCCGGGCGACACGCTGTGGGGCATTTCCGGCATGTTCCTGAAAAGCGCGTGGCGCTGGCCCGAGCTGTGGGGCATGAACCTGCAGCAGATTCGCAACCCCCACCTCATCTACCCCGGCCAGGTGCTGACGCTGGAGAGAATCAACGGCCGCGCGACGCTGCGCATGGCCACGGGCGAGATGGGCGTTCCGACCAACACCGTGCGCCTGTCACCGCGTGTGCGCATCGAGTCGTTGAACAACGGCGCCATCGCGTCCATCCCGGTGCACCTGATCGGGCCCTTCCTCAACGAGGCGGTGGTCTTCAACACCAATGAACTGGCCAGCGCGCCGCGCATCGTGGCGGCCCAGGAAGGCCGCGTGATGATGGGCCGCGGCGACACCGCCTACGTGCGCGGCGACCTGGCCGGCGCGCGCGACTTCCGCATCTTCCGCCAGTTGGTGCCGCTGACCGACCCCCTCACGAAGGAAGTGCTGGGCTACGAGGGCCGCTATGTCGGCACCGCCGAATTCACGCGCGCTGGTGAAACACAGCTGGCCAGCGCGGGCGGCTCGCCCGGGGTGGTTCCCGACACCTTCCGCATCGCCAGCACGCGCATGGAAGTCAAGGTCGGCGACCGCCTGAGCCCGGTGCCGATGCAGGAACTGGTGTCGTACGTGCCGCGCGCACCTTCTTCACCTGTGGACGGCCGCATCGTCAGCATCTACGGCGACGGGCTGCGCGCCGGCCAGAACCAGGTCGTCAGCATCAACAAGGGCCAGCGCGACGGCATCGAGCGCGGCCACGTGCTGGCGCTGTGGCGCGCGGGTGCCGCAGCTGTCGACACCACCAGCGCGACCCGCCAGAACATCCGTCTGCCCGACGAAAAGCACGGCGTGCTCTTCGTCTTCCGCACCTTCGAGCGCGTGTCTTACGCGCTCATCCTGAACGTTCAGGAACCGGTGCGCGCGGGTGACCGCTTCACCCAGCCCTGACGCGACGAGGGGCCCCCGTGCCACCGCACGCTGCGGCCTCGGCTGAAGACGTCGACGACGACTTCGCCGCCTGGTTCAGGCTGCTGGAAACACCGGGGCTGGGCCGCGAAACCACGCGCCGCCTGCTCGCCGCCTGCGGCAGCCCGCAGGCGGTGCTGTCCACACCCGCGGCCACCCTGCGTGAACTGCTGGGCCGCGCGCTTGCCGATGCGCTGCAGCAGCTGCCGCCCCACTTTTACGCGCGTCTGGCCGCAGCCCGGCTGTGGCTTCAGGGCGGCGCCGACCGCCATCTGCTGACGCTGGGCCACCCCGCCTGGCCCGCGCTCTTGCTGCAGACCGCCGACCCACCGCTGCTGTTGTACGTGCAGGGCGATCTGACCTGCCTGGCGATGCCCGCCGTGGCCGTGGTGGGCAGCCGCCACCCCAGCGCCCAAGGCAGCGACAACGCGCACAGCTTCGCCGCCGACCTGGCGCAGGCCGGGTGGGTGGTGGTCTCGGGCATGGCCCAGGGCATAGACGCCGCAGCGCATGAAGGCGCCATGAAGGCCGGCGGGCGCACCGTGGCGGTGGTGGGCACGGGGCTGGACATCACCTACCCGCCACGCCACCGCGCACTGGCGCAACGCATCGCCGCGCAAGGCGCCTTGGTCAGTGAATATGCGCCCGGCACACCGCCGCTGCCCGAGCACTTTCCGCAGCGCAACCGCCTCATTGCCGGGCTCACGCGCGGCACGCTGGTCGTCGAGGCCGCGCTTCGTTCGGGCTCGCTGATCACCGCCCGCCTGGCCAACGAGGCGGGCCGTGAGGTCTGGGCCATTCCCGGCTCCATCCACGCGCCGCAATCGCATGGCTGTCATGCGCTCATCAAGCAAGGAGCGATGCTCGTGGAAACCGCCCAGGACGTGCTGGACGAACTGCACAGCCCCGGCCTGCGGCAAGCCGTGCTGCCGCTGCAGGCGATGGGCAGTCCAGCAGCCCGAACAGGGGCCCGAACAAGTGCCGAGACAGGTGCCGAGACGAATATCCATGCCGCGGCCAGCCCCACGCCCGACGACGCCCTGCTGGCGGCCCTGGGTGAAGACCCGGTGACACTGGACGCACTGCTCGCACGCACCGGCGAAAGCGCCGCCACCCTGAGCGCGCGGCTGCTGGAACTGGAGCTGGCGGGCCAGGTGGCGCGCCTGCCCGGCGGCCTGTACCAAAGGCGGCACAGCGCCTGAAGCAGCCACCACGGCCTGGCCATGAGGCCACCTTTCCTCGGCAATTCGCTCGGGTATAGTGGGTTGATGTTCGAAGTACTGGTCTATCTCTACGAGAACTACTGGCGCCCCGACGCCTGCCCCGAGCCGAAGCAGCTTTCGCGCAAGCTTTCGGCTGTCGGCTTCGAGCCGGAAGAAATCCAGGATGCATTGCGCTGGCTTGACGGCCTGGCCGACAGTGCCGAAGCCGTCACCGGCCAGCCGGTGCCCGGCAGCATGCGCATCTACACCGACGCAGAGCGCGAGGTGCTGGACGAGAACGCCGTGGGCTTCATCACCTTCCTCGAATCAGCCGGCGTGCTGGCCGCACCGATGCGCGAAATGGTCATCGACCGCGCCGTTGCTGCCGGGGGCGGCCCGATGGCTTTGGAAGACCTGAAGATCATCGTGCTGATGGTCTTCTGGAGCCTGGGCGAAGAGCCGGATGCATTGGTGCTCGACGAGTTGTTCGTCGACCCCGACGACCGCGTCATCCACTGAACCGAGGCCCCGGCGAGGGCCGCGGTTCAGCCTCAGTTCAGCCTCAGTTCAGC
>JBBSCV010000240.1:0-6498 GCA_038249925.1 Burkholderiales bacterium | reverse complement strand
TGAATTCGGGCTCAGGCAGCGGCTGCAGCCACTGCACGCGCACGCCGCGCGACAGCGCGGCTTCGGTGAAGAGAAGGTCGCCGCCCGCAGCGCCTTGCGTCAGCGCCAGGTCTTCCGGCCCGGCGCCCAGGCCTTCAAGCGCCTGCTCGATGGCAGCGCGCGCGCCGGCTTCCTTGGCGGGCGGGAAACGCGGCGTGGCGCGGTCGGGCGCGTCGACCATGTGGCCCGAGAACAGCAGCACCTGGCGCGGTGCAAAGGGTGGCGCCAGGCGCGCCAGTTCGGCCTCTACGATGCCCAGCGCGAGCGCCGTTTCTTCGGGCCGGAAGCCAAGCCCCGCCAGCAGCTGCAGCTGCTGGCGTGAGGAGTCGAGCGCGAACCAGTCACGGCCGGCTGCAGCCACGGCGGCCTTCCAGTCGCGCTTCACGGCCGCAGCGTCGAAGCACAGCAGGCTGATCTCGGCCTGCGCCGCGCGCGCCCAGTAGTCGCGCGGTTCGCGTTCCAGCGCGCAGGCCACGGCCCAGCGCAGGCCGGCCAGCAGGCGGTCGGTTTCGGCCGGGTCGTGCGCGCCGCCCAGGTGGGCGCGCAGCACGTTCAGCGTCAGCGCATTCACGCCGGAGAAGAAGTGCAGGCTGTTGAGGACGAAAGCCTTTCGGTAGGGCGCGATGGCCTCGGCCAACGAGGCGTCTTCGTGCGTGGCGGCTTCCTGGTAGGCGCCCGGTGTCCAGGCCGCGCTGTGTGTGCTGCCTGTGCCGGCGGGGCTGGTGGCGCGGAACCTGTCGATCCAGGCGCACTTTTCTACCCGCCCGGCCAGCGCCCAGCACTCGGGGTCTTGCGCGTGTTCGGCGGTGAGCGAGGCCACCGCTTCGCGAGCCTCTTCCATGCGGTTCAGGCGCCCCAGGCACACGGCACGCTGCTGGCCGCTGCCCAGGTGTTTGCCGTCCAGCGCCAGCGCGGCCTCGAACTGTTCCAGCGCGAAGGCGAACTGCGGCACGCGCATCAGCGCGCGGCCCGCCTGGAAGCGCGCTTCCGCCGCCAGCGCGCGCACCGGCGTCTCGTCGGCCAGCAGCAAGATGTCGCCGGCCCGCCCCTTCTGCCGCGCCACTTCCATGCGGCTGCACCACTGGCGGTAAGCGTCGGAGAACTCGTTGTCTCCGGCCAGCAGCAGCTCTTGCCATTTCGGCGGCTGCAGGTGCGGCAACAGCAAATACACCGGGCTCACCTTGCGCCGCGTGCTGGCCGCCAGCGTTTCGCGCGCCATCGTGGTGAGCGCAGCGCGGTCGGCCACCAGCGTGCCGGGGTCGGGCGCGCCGTCGGACACGCTGTAGCACAGCTTGCGGTCGGTGTAGATGTCGAAGGGGTTGGTGCTGCGCGGGCCCTGCACCAGCACCACGCCGCGTTCGCGCAAGGCGTGGCGAACGCCGAGTTCGTACCAGACGTTGGGGTTGTCCAGCGTCAGGTCGGCCACCACCAGGTCGGCCGCCAGCAGTTCCTGGAACATGTCGGTGCGGATGTCGCCCGCGCGCTTTTCCTCGTCGGCACGGAAGACCTCGAAGCCGGCTTCTTCCAGAGCCGGTTTCAGCAGCTCTTCATAAATGCGGTTGAAGTGCAGGGGCTGGCCATCGGCACCGGGTTTGGTGCCGAACGGCATCGCGATGAAGGCGTGGGGTTTCAGACGTTGTCCTGCGTGTCGCTGCTGGCTTGGCCATGCCTGCGCAGCAGCGCCAGCAATTCGGCCGCGGCCTGGCCTTCTGCGCTTCGGCCTTGGGTGCGCATCGTCAGCACCAGCGTGGCCTGGTCGGCCACGGATGACCAGTCGCGCTGCGCGCGGTATCGCATGTACAGGTCAGAGAAGGCGCGCTGCAGTGCCTTGCTGCGGGGCGCCAGCTGGCCGTCGCTGAGCGCCTGCAAGAGATCGGTTTCCACCTGGCCGACCTGGCTCCAGAAGTCAGGGCTGGTGCCTGATTTGGCTTTCAGCGCGGCACGCAGCGCCTTGCGGTCGGCTTCGCCGAAGGCGGTGGCGGCGTCGGGCAGGCACAGGCTCAGTGCCCAGACATTGGCCAGCGGGTAGGCCCGTTCGCGTTCGTCCTGCGAAGCCGCCACGGCGTCGGCCTGCAGGTAGGCGGCGCGCGCGGCGTGCAGCGCCCGCTGTTCGTCGCCTTCATGCGCAGTGCCGGCCGCACGTTCCAGCAGCGCCAGCCGTTTCCAGGCCGAACCCAGCAGGTTCAGCCGCTCGGCAGTGGGGCGGCGCTGTGCCAGATCTTGCAGTGCGTTGACTGCGGCGAGCAGCACGCCGCGCTGAGCCACGGTGTCGCTGTCGGCGGTCTGCACCTGCGCCCAGGCCTCACGCGCGCGCAGGTTCAGCAGTTGTTCTTCGGCCTTCATCGATGCGCTGCCGTCGGCGGCGCCGACGGCGCGTTCGTACCAGGCGATGGCGGTGGCGCGCTCGCCCAGGTTCTGCCAGGCCAGCGCCCAGGCCTCGGCCACGGCGCCGATGGCGCCCCAGCGCGGCTCGAAGCGCTGCGCCAGTTTCAGCAGCGTCTGCGTCAGTTCGGCTTTGTCGCCACCCATGAAACGCGCACGCACGGCCAGGGTTTCGAGCGCCAGCGCCAGCGCCGGTGCCGAAGCAAGGTCTTCGAATTCGTCGCGCACCGGTGTCGGCGCCTGGGCGTCGCCGGTGCCGCTGCGGAAAACCCAGCCCGGGTCGCCGTAGCACTGGTACGCGGCCCAGCTCTTGCCGTCGGGCATCGCGCGCCAGCAGGCTTCGCGCGCAGCGCCCACCGCGTCGATGAAGCGCGCACCGTTGAGCAAGCGGCTGTAGAAGGTGCGGGCGAAATCTGCTGCCGGTCCGTCGTTCACCGGCCAGCCGCAGGCGATGACACAGCGCACCCCCTTGGCGATGAGGGCGTCGGCCACCACGGCAGCGAATTCGCTGGGGTCGAAGCCGGCGCGCAGTGCCTGGCCGCTTTCGAACTGAGACAGGCTGCAGCAGTTCACGAACACGAGTTCCGGCACCACGCGCATGGCCGCGATCTCGGCCGGGCCGAGATGGTGGCCGCCCGACAGAACGACCCCGCCACCGTGCGTGCCGGGCGGCAAGACGCCGTCTTTTTCGTGGCCCGTCGGCGCCTCGCCATGGCCGCTGATGTGCACGATGCGCCAGGGCCGGGAAAGCAGCGTGCTGATGACGGTTTGCGCGTCGGGCTGGTCCACCAGCGCCACCACCTTCTCGGGCGGCAGAGCACCGCCTTCGGCCAGCGCGGCTTCCACCGCCAGGGCTTCGGCGTGGGCACCGGGCAGTTCGCTCCAGCCCGGCGGTACCAGCGGCTCGCCGATGATCAAGACGTCGTGGTCGGCGCTGGCATCGCGCAATTTGCACGGCGGTGCAGTCTTCTGCAGGCGGCGCATCAGCTGCGCGCGCAGCGCCCACGGGCGGCGGTCATTGCTGGCGTTCCCATCAACACCGGCACTGGCGCCGGTGTCCAGCAGTTCCCAGGGCAGTGCCGCGGTGCCGGCGTCGAGTTCCAGCACCATGCGGTCGGCGTTGCCCAGAAAGGGCTCGATTTCCGTGGGCACCAGCAGCTGAAAGAGCGTGCGGCCGAGCGTGGGGTTGTCGTTGATGTCGGTGGCTGCGGCCTTGAC
Organism: Burkholderiales bacterium; assembly: GCA_038249925.1. Taxonomy (GTDB): domain Bacteria; phylum Pseudomonadota; class Gammaproteobacteria; order Burkholderiales; family Burkholderiaceae_C; genus Rubrivivax. Next base: position 2,859 of record JBBSCV010000240.1, on the reverse strand, counting down.
CATCTCGCGCAGCAGCGGCGTCTGCGCGCGCAGGGAACGCACCTCGGTGCGCGCACGCCGGCTGTCCAGCACGAACTCGAGGCAGCCCTCGCTGCGCATGGTGGCGCGGATGAGGTCGTAGAGCGCGCCGCGGTAGCCGCTGTCGGGCTGGCGGCGCAGCGGGCCGATGCCGGTCTCGATTTCCGGCAGCAGCGTGAACTTGTCGCCATGCACCTGCGCCATCAGGTTCAGGCCGTTCCAGGCGTCGGTGGCGCGGTCGAGGTAGAGCTCTACCAACGTGAGGCGCTGCACCGCAGGCCAGCCGGCGGCCAGCGCGCGCTGGTTGGCATCGGCCACGCCGCGCGCAATGGCACGGGCCGCTGCGCCGGGGCTGATGCCCAGACCGCCGCTGCCCAGCAGCGTGGCCGCCAGGCGAGGTGGTGCTGCGCCCGCGCCGCGCCTTTCCATCTGGCGCTGCGCCCACGAAAGCACGCCCTGGCGCACGCTGACGGCGATCTCGGCCTCGCGCAATTCGCCTTCTTCGCCCAGGCCCACCACCAGCACGCTGTGCGGGCGCGGTTCGCGCCAGGGGTTTTCGGGGTCGGTGCGGGTGTTGGTGAAGACCTGGTGCGTGCCGACGTTCGATGGATAGAGCCCGGCCATCATCGCAGCGTGCAGCGTGCCGCCGACCATGCGGTCGACCACGGCCTCGGTGCCGGTCAGTTCGCTGGCCGGGTAGTGCCCCACCAGCAGCGGCTCGGCCACGAAGCTGAGGTTGCCGTTCAGCACCCGCAGCTCGAGCACGGTGCTGCTGCCGTCCGGGCTTGCACCGTCTGCGCCGGTGTCGGGCGTGCTGTCGCCGAAGACCGAGGCCTGCGACCCCGCCGGCCGCGCGGAACGACGGGCGCGCGATGGCCGGCTGCGCACCAGATCTTGGGCACTGGCGGCTGTGTACTTGCCGCCGCTGCCACGTGTGGTGGCCAGCAACGCGAGCGCGGCCGTGCCGCCCGTTTCCAGCAGTTCGACGAAGGCCGGGAAGGCCGATGCTTCGCTGGGCAGGCTGCCGTGTTCGCAGGCCAGTTGCCAGGTCTTCACGCCCGGCAGCAAGGCTGATTGCAGGGGCACGCGGCCATCGCCGTCAGGCGCGTCGAGGTAGACGAAGCCCTGCGAGCCCTCTTCGAAACCCACCGGCGTGGCGGCGGCGCGGCCCACCACCAGCAGCAGCTTGTCGGCAAAGGCCGGCAGCACCTTGTCGCGTTGTTCGTCCAGGCGCTGGCGCAGCAACCTGGCGGCATCCAGCACGTCTTGCGGCGGCACGCCCCATTGGTAGGCGGCCTGCATCTCTTCGCCGGCATAGCGGTGCCACCAGTTGGCCTGCTGCATGCGCTCGTAGTCGGCCTGCGCCAGCGCGGCCCAGGTCTCGGTGCGGTCGAGCTTCAGCGCGGGGTCGAGCAAGCCGGCCTGCAGCTGCAGCAAGCCCGGCATGGCGGCCATGATGGCGCGCGCCTGGCGGTCGGCCAGGGGCGAGCCGAAGGCGGCCAGCGCATTGCCGATGGTGTCGTCGCCTGACAGCACCTGCATCGGCGCCCACGAGCCGCCGTTGGGCGTGCCCAGCATCAAAAGCCGCGCCCGGGGGTGGGCCATCAGGCGCTTCCACACGGCGGGCGCTTCCAGCTGCAGGCAGCGTGCCAGCACGCCGCCCATCGAATGCGCCAGCAGCTGCACGGCGGCGCCGGTGCTGCTGCGTGCATCCAGCGCCCGCGTCACCGCCAGCGCCAGGCGCTGCGCTTCCTGCTCGATGGGCAGCCGCCAGTCGTAGTCGAACTCGATGACCTCGTGGCTGGCCGCCAGGTGCTTGATGAGCTTGTCGTAGACCAGCCCGATGGCGCCGTCGGGTTGCACGCGGGTCTGCACGCCGGGCTGGTAGGCCAGCTGTGCGAGGCCGCACACCAGGCCCGGGCCCAGCCAGATGCGGCGGCCGTCGGCGGCGAGGTTGCTGCCCAGGATGCCGGGCAGCACGAACACTGCGGTGCGCGTGGCGTCAGGGGCGCCGCCGCGCAGGCCGCCGGCATCCTTGCCCGCCCAGGACAGCGGGCCGATGGGCGCGAAGCCTGCGGGCGGTTTGGATTGCAACAGGCCATCGACCACGGCCTCGACGGTGCGTGGGTTCACGAAGTAGGCGAAGTGGGTGGTCTTGGCGCCCTGGTCCAGCAGAAAGCTGGCACCGCCAGTACGCGGCGCACCGGCGTACATCGAACTGGTCTGCACGACGATGTCGTTGTCGGTCCAGTAGTAGGCGTCGGTGAGCAGGGTCTTCAACCAGCTGCCGAGAGAATCGCCTTCCATGTCGCCGGCCACCACACGCAATTCGCCGGCGATGGCCGCGGGTGCGGCGTTCAGCCAGTTCAAGAGCGGTGTGTCGGGCATCATGGCGTGCAGGCCGGGCAGCAACGCGGGGTCGGCGCGGCGACGCGCCACTTCGGCCAGGAAATCCAGCATCGCCGGCACCAGCGGCACGCCGGTGGCTTCTATCGCCCACTTCAGCACCGAGAGGTAGGCGTCCAGGCGCCGGCTGGCCAGCAGCGTGCCGCGCGCCGGGCAGGCGACGCGCACGACACGTTCCACGCGCACGTCGCGCGCCTTCATCTCGGCGGCCAGCTGCTGCAACTGCTGGCGCGTGGTGGCGAACTCGGCGCCGGCGAAGAACACTTCATCGGCGGCGCCGAAACTGCGCTGGTGCGCCATGCGCGCCAGCACTTCGGCCACCAGCCCGCCGCGGGAATGCGTGGCCAGGTGCAGGCGCGCGCCCTGGGGCAAGGCGCGGACGAGTTCCAGCGCGTTGTCCACCGGGGTCTTGCCCAGCGTCTGATGTTCCAGCGC
>JBBSCV010000239.1:0-6515 GCA_038249925.1 Burkholderiales bacterium | reverse complement strand
CAGCGGCATCTGCCGCACACGTTCGCCCTGGCGCAGCACGACGCTCGCGCCCAGCGCGATGAGCACCGGCGCCGAATCGCCGATGGGCGAGCCGTTGGCCACGTTGCCGCCCATGGTGCCGGCGCGGCGCACCGGCAGCCCGGCAAAGCGCAGCCACAGGTCGCGCAGCCCGGGCCACTCGGCCGCCAGCGCAGTCCAGGCAGTTTCGAGCGAAGCCGCCGCGCCGATGTGGATGTGCGTGGCAGACACCTCGATGCGCTGCAACTCGGCCACACCGCCGATGTAGAGCAGTTCACCCACGTCGCGCAGTTGCTTCGTCACCCACAGGCCGATGTCGGTGCTGCCGGCCAGCACGCGTGCCTCGGGCTTCGCTTCGCGCAGCGCGGCAAATTCAGCCAGCGTGCGCGGCGCGTGAAAACGGCCCTGGTAGTTCAGCGGCGGCTCGTCGGCCAAGGCCTTCAGCGCCGCCAGCACAGGCGTGCGCGCCAGGCGCACAGCCGCGGCCTGAAACATGGCCTGGCCGGCATCGAGAATGGGCCGGTAGCCCGTGCAGCGGCACAGGTTGCCCGAAAGTTCATCGGCCAACTGCTGGCGCGTCGGCACTGCGCCTGCCTGGTGATGGCCCTCGTAGCTGGCCCACAGGCTCATCACGAAACCGGGTGTGCAGAAGCCGCACTGCGAACCGTGCCGGTCGACCAGACATTGCTGCACGGGGTGCAGCGCTTGCGGCGCTCGCGGCGCAAGCGGCACTTGCAGCGCTTGCGGCGCTTGCGACACTTGCAGCGCCTGCGCCATCGGCGCCAGGTCTTCCACCGTGAACAGCGCCTTGCCGTCCAGCGTCGGCAAGAACTGAATGCACGCGTTCACCGGGCGCAACTGCAATTCACCCTGCGCATCGCGCTCACCCAGCACCACGGTGCAGGCGCCGCAGTCGCCCTCGGCACAGCCTTCCTTGGTGCCGGTGCAATGCGCGTCTTCGCGCAGCCATTCCAGCACGGTGCGCGTGGGCGCGGCGTCGGCCACCGCCACCACCGCGCCGCGGTGCAGGAAGTGAATGGGACGAAGCTCGGAGGTGTTCAATGCGCTGCTCATCGGGGTGCAAGCCTAAGGCAGATGCAAGTCTCGCACCCGGCGCCCCATCGAAGGCAAGGGCCCCAGCCTGGGCGATGATGCGCTTGCCATGAACACTGCCCACAAGCTTGCCCGAAACCCTGCGCAGAAGCTGGCCCTCAGGGCCGACCTGCTCGACTTCACCGCCGCACCCAGCTGGGGCAGCCCCACGCTGCATGGCGTGCGATTCCGCCCCGACCATTGGCTGATGGTCGGCGAAGACGGCCGCATCCAGGGCGCCGAGCCCGCCGCCAGCTTCACGCCCGGGCCTGACTGGCAACAGCACGACCACCACGGCCAGCTGCTGATGCCGGGCTTCATCGACACCCACGTGCATGCCCCGCAACTGGACGTCATCGCCAGCTGGGGCACGGGCCTGCTCGACTGGCTGGAGACCTACACCTTTCCCGCAGAACAGCGCCATGCCCACCCCGAAGTGGCGGCCGAGGGCGCGGCGCGTTTTCTGGATGCGCTGCTGGCCCACGGCACCACGGCGGCGGTGGTCTTCGCGACCGTGCACCGCACCTCGGCCGAGGCCTTGTTCGCCGCTGCCGCGGAGCGCGGCATGCGCCTCGTCACCGGCAAGGTGCTGATGGACCGCAACGCGCCCGAGGGCCTGCTCGACGACGTGGAAGGCGCGCGCGCCGACTGCGAGGCGCTCATCCAGCGCTGGCACGGCCAGGGCCGCAACAGCTACGCGGTGACGGTGCGGTTCGCCGTCACCAGCACGCCTGAACAACTGGCCATGGCCGGTGAACTGGGTCGGCGCCATGCGGGGCTGTACATGCAGACGCATGTGGCGGAAAACCGTGACGAGGTGGCCTGGGTGGCGAAGCTCTTCCCCGAGGCGCGCAGTTATCTGGACGTCTACCACCGCGCCGGCCTGCTGCATGAACGCGCCGTGCTGGCGCACGGCATCTGGATCGACATCGCCGACAGAGCACTGCTGCGCGATACCGGTGCGCAAATCGCGCACTGCCCCAGCAGCAACCTGTTCCTGGGCAGCGGGCTCTTCGACTGGCAGGCCGCCGTCGACACCGGCCACCGCGTCAGCATTGCCACCGACGTGGGCGGCGGCACCACCCTGTGCATGCCGCGCACGCTGGCCGAGGCCTACAAGGTGCAGGCGCTGCGTGGCACCCGGCTCAACGCCTGGACTGCGCTGCACGCCGCCACCCGCGGCGCCGCAGAGGCGCTGGGCCTTCTCCACGAAATCGGCCATTTGGGTGAAGGCACGCTGGCCGACCTGGCCGTGTGGCACTGGGCCCACGGCCCGGTGGCCACCCACCGCGACGCCGTGGCCACGGCTGCCGTGCCGGGCCCAGCCGCACCCGCCGGCTTGCCCGCGCAGCCGCTGCACGCCGGCTTGCCCGCGCAGCCGCTGCACGCCCGCGTGTTCGCGTGGATGACGCTGGCCGACGAACGCAACCTGGCCGCTGCCTACGTGGCCGGTCGCCGGGTGAATTTGCGGCCGGTCTGAGGTCTGAGGTGTGACGTGCGAGGTCTGAATCGGGCTGGTCTGAACTGGCACGGCGCCGCCTGAAAAAGCCTTCAAGTTCCCGCCAGCCTGCCCGATAACCTTTGACGAGCGGGCCAGACCTGGGCCAGACCCGCCGTCTTGTCATCTCATGCGGGCGCCTCGTTTCAGGCCGCCCCGCAGCCCGGCGCGCAAGGCTCCGGCGGGCCGGATTCGGCCCTGCTGCACGCCCCGCAGGGGCGCAGTGCAAACAACGCCGCAAAGTCCCGGCGGTTCGTCCTCAAGTTCAGCCTCGGCGCCACCGATATGCCGATGACATGACCCGGTGGACGGTCGCGCTGCAAGGGCAGCAGCCATCGATGCCGCCGGTCTCTCCCCAAAAGGACTGAATGATGGCCACGCTGATCCCGAACTTCACCACCGCGCAAATCGCCGTCATGGGCAACGCCCAGATCGCGGCCTTGACAACGGAAGACTGGGCTGCCTTCAGCACCGCGCAGATTGCCGCGCTGACGCAGACGCAGATCCCCTCCATCTCCGTGGCGGGCATGCGGGTCTTCAGCGGCGTGCAGATCGCAGCCTTCGAACCGGCGGACGTGACCAGGTTCACGGCCGTTCAGGTGCAGGCCCTTTCCACGGCGCAGGTGGTGGCCCTGACCACGGCGCAGGTGCAGGTGCTGGAGTCTCAGCAGGCCGCCGCGCTGACCCCCGTGCAACTGGCCGCGCTGCAGACCGCCGACCTGGCCGTGATGTCGACGCAGGCCATCGCCGCACTGGGCTCGGGCCAGGTGGCCGCGCTGAGCACGGCGCAGATCGTCGCGCTGGACACGAGCCAGATCGCCGCGCTGTCCACCGCCGCGGTGCGTGCGCTGACCGCCAACCAGATCAACGCGCTGTCCACCGCCGACTTCGAAGCGCTGACCTCGGCCCAGGTCGGCGCCCTCACCTCGACGCAGCTGCGACTGCTGGACACTGCCGACATTCGCGCCATCAGCGCTGCCGACATTCCGGCACTCGGCACCGCCGGCCTGGCCGCCTTCACGAGCCTGCAGTTCGCAGCGCTGAGCACCGAGCAGATTCAGGCGCTGAGCGCGCAGCAGATCGCCGGCATGGGTACGGCCCAGATTCGCCAGCTGACGGCTCAGCAGGCCGCCGTGCTGGGCACCGAAGACATCGCCGCACTGTCGAACGCACAGATCGCCGCGCTGAGCACCGCCGCCATCTCTGGCCTGGGCGACAACGCCATCGCCGCGCTGAGCACCTCGCAGGTCGCCGCGCTGACCACGGCGCAAATCAGGGCCATCAGCACCGCTTCCATCGACGCGCTGGAAACCGCCGATATCGTGGCGCTGAGCACCGCGCAGGTGGCTGCGCTGACCGGTGCGCAGACCGCTGCCATGCAGACCGTCGACCTCGCCGCGCTGAGCACGGCGCAGATCCGCGCCTTGAACACGGCAGCGGTGGACGCGCTGACCTCAGGCCAGATTGAAGCCCTGAGCACGGCCCAGGTGGCTGCCATGACCACGGCCCAGCTATCACAGCTGGACACCATCACCGTGGCCCAGCTGGCCGCACTTTCCACCGCACAGGTGGCTTCGCTGGGCGCCGCCTATGGCCAGTCGCTCACCACCACCGACCTGGTGGCGATGTCGACGGCGCAGCTGCGCCTGCTGAGCACCGGCGCCATCTCGGGCCTGGACAGCGCCGGCATCGCCGCGCTGAGCACCGAACAGATCAACGCCATGACGGTGGCCCAGCTGTCTGCCATCAACACCGCTGCGGTGGCCGGCCTGGCCACTGAAGACCTGGCCGCGCTGGGCGTGGCCCGCATCACGGCGCTGAACAGCGCGCAGATGGGCGCGTTGTCCACCGAGCAGCTGTTCGCGCTGAGCACCGGCCAGGTGCGTGCACTGACAGCGGCGCAGCTGGACGGCCTGAGCAGCGCCGACATCGACGCCTTCAGCGCCGCGCAAGTGGCCGCGCTGACGGCATCGCAGATCGGCAGCCTGGACACGGCCCAGGTGGCCGGCCTCGTCGCCGACTTCAACACCCTCACCTCGACCCAGGTCAACGGCCTGAGCAGCGCCGCCATCGGCGCGCTGGGCAGCGCACTCACCTCGGAAGACATCCTGGCGCTGCCGGCCGGCCCCATGGCCGGCATCACGGCCGCGCAGTTCGCCGCCGTCGGCAGCGCCGACTACGGCAGCCTGAGCGTGGCGCAGGTGAAGGCCTTGAACACCGCCGTCATCGCCTCGCTGGACGACGCCGAAGTCGGCGCGCTCAGCTCGGCGCAGGTGGCCGGCCTCAGCGCCGCGCAGATCGTGGCGCTGGGCGCCCGCGTCACCGAACTGAACAGCGACCTCGGCGCGCTCAGCGCCAGCCAGATCGGCGCGATGACCACCGCCCAGGTCGTGGCGCTGGTGCCCGACATCGCGATGCTGGGCACGGCCCAGGTCGCCGGCCTGACGCAGGCCCAACTGGCCGCGCTGGGCAACGACGTCAGCCAGCTCGACGCGACGCAGTTCGCCGCGCTCACGCCGACGCAGATCGCCAGCCTGACTGCGGCCCAGATCACCGGTGACCTGTCCGCGCTGACTTCGCGCCAGGTGGCCGCCATCAGCACCGCCGTCATCGACGCACTGTCCACGGCGCAGATCAACTCACTCAGCACGGCACAGATCCAGGGCCTGAGCGCGGCCCAGCTCGCTGTCATCGGCACCGAAGGCTTCTCGGTCTTCGAAACCGCCGACCTTGCCGCTTTGACGCCATCGCAGCTGCGCGGCCTGAGCACGGCGATGCTCGATTCGCTGAGCACGCTGCAGGCCGCTGCCTTCACCGCCACGCAGCTGGCAGCGTTGACGACGGCACAGCTGGGCGCGCTGTTCGCCGGCAACGCCGGCAGCACCATCGACATGGGCGCGCTGCAGCCCACGCAGATCGGCGCACTCAGCACCGCAGCCATCGCCGCGCTGACCACCGCGCAGGTGGCCGCGCTGAGCACCGCGCAGCTGGCCAACTTGACCACGGCCCAGGTGCGGGCGCTGGAGACCGAAGACCTGGCGGTGCTGAGCAGCACGCAGCTGCAGGCTTTGAGCCCGAACAGCATCGGCGCGCTCAGCTCCGAGCAGCTGGCGTCGTTGACCACCGACAAGATCGCCACGCTGACCTCGACGCAGATCGGCGGCCTGAGCAGCGCGCAGATCGCCACCATGAGCCCAGAGCGCCTGAGCGCGCTGACCAGCGAGCAGTTCGGTGGCTTCGGCTCGGCCCAGGTTGCCCGCTTCACCACCGCCCAGGTGGCCGCGCTGGAGACGGAAGACGTGGCCGCGCTGACTTCCGTTGCCGTCAGGGGCCTCAGCACCGGCGCCATCGCCGCGTTCAGCGCCGACCAGCTGGGGGCGATGGACACCACGCAGCTGTCGCAGCTGAGCGCAAGCCAGGTGCGGGCCATCGAAGCCGATGACCTGTCGGGTCTGAGCTCGACACAGATTGCCGGCCTGACGACGGCGCAGATCGCTGCGCTGAGCACAGCCCAGGTCGATGCGCTCACCGCCGCACAACTGGCCGGCCTGACCACCGGCAGCACCGGCCAGCTGGCCGCCATGACCACGGCACAGCTGCGCGCCATCGCCCCTGACGAGCTGGCCTCGCTGGGCACGGCCCACTTCACTTCGCTGAAGACAGATCAGATCGCCGCGCTGAGCACCGACCAGGTCATGGCGCTGGAAACAGCCGACCTGGCGCAGCTGGGTTCGGCACAAGTGCGCGCGCTCGGCACCGCGGCGCTGGCCGCGATGGACGCTTCGCAGGTGGCCGCGCTGGGCTCGGCGCTCGGCACGGGCCAGCTGGCTGCGCTGAGTGCGACGCAGATCCGCGCGCTGCAGCCCGAGGACCTCTCCAACCTCAGCAGCAGCCAGATCGGCCAGCT
>JBBSCV010000238.1:0-6575 GCA_038249925.1 Burkholderiales bacterium | reverse complement strand
CCCGATTCCTTCTCCAGCGCGCTGGATTTCCGCTTGGCGGGCCTGCGCGCCCTGGGTCACGCCAACGAAGGCCGCAGCCTCTTGCTGGGCCGTGCCGTGGCGCGCCAGCGCGGCGTGCACGAATTGCTCGTCTACTGGCAATTGGGCACTGCGCTGCTGGGCCGCGATGCTGCGGTGCCCGCACAGATCGGCCTGCGCGTCAGTGAGGCTCACCGCGCCGAGGCGATGGCGCTGCGCCACGCGCATGGCATCAAGCCTGGCGCCATCCTCCTCTGCCCCTTCGCCGGCGGCACCTGGTCGGGGCAGGACAAGACCTGGCCCAACTTCGCCGAATTTGCACAGCAGGTGCTGCCCCGCTTCGGCCGCAGCGTGGTGGTGTGCCCGGGGCCGGGCGAGGAAGCCGTGGCGCACAGCCAGTTCGGCAGCGCGAAGGTGCTCACCGGCGTGGGCTTGGGCACCTATGCGGCGCTGCTGCAAGACGCGGCGCTGATGGTTTCCAACGACACCGGGCCCGGCCACATCGCCGCAGCGGTGGGCACGCCGCTGGTGTCGGTGCTCGGGCCCAGCGATGCGGCGTTGTGGAGGCCCTGGGGCCCGTCTGTGCAGGTCGTTCAGGCGTCACGTGGCACAGCCGACGCTGAGGTCTGGCCCGAGATGGCGCAAGTGCAGGCCGCCGCAGCACGGGTGTTGGCTCAGGCGCCGCCAGCGGCGCAGACGCAGGCGCAGCCCGTCGCCTGACCCAGCACCCCCGCCCGGGGGACGCCGCGCCCGCCCCCCCGGGGGCCCCCGGCTTGCACCGGCGCGGGGGAAAGACAGGCGCTCGCTGACGCCAAAAAATGCGTTCCAGCCCGAAGCCAAAAACAAGTGCAGCGGGCCTTCGTGAACCCACTACTCAACCCCTGGAGCTTTCATCATGATCCGCAATTTCATCAGCATCGTGCTCGCCGTCTTCGCCCTCAACGCCTTCGCCGCGGTGGACGCCAACCAGGCCACCCGCGCCGACCTGGAAACCGTCAAGGGCATCGGCCCCGGCCTGTCGGGCAAGATCGTCGACGCACGCAAGACCGGCAACTTCAAGGATTGGAGCGACCTGGTCGAACGCGTCGGCGGCATTGGCCCGGGCAACGCCGGCAAACTCTCGCAAGCCGGGCTGACCGTGGCCGGCTCCACCTTCGATGGCAAGCCGGTGGCGGCAATGCCGGCGAAGGAAGCCCGGGCCACGAAGGGTGGCGAGAAGGCCGACAAGGCCGCACTGGCGGCCAAGGCCCCCTGAAACTGCGGGCGGCTCTTGGCAGCCGCCTCAGGGCAACAGCAGGTCGGGCTCGCCAGCGCTCTCGCGCTGGCGGCCTGCACCCAGCGTGTCCCAGCGGAAAAAGCGCAACACCTCGTCACATCGCGCATCGGTGTCGGTCTCGCCCAGCGCCATCAGCTCGCGGGTGTAAGGCGCCTCGAACAGCAGATAGCTGGCCAGCGCAGCACCGCGCGCTTCTTCGCCCTGCCCGCTCACGCCCACGCCGCGCAGCAGGGCCCTTACCGCCGGCGGCAGTGCGCCCAGGTGACGCGCCGCGATGTCGTCCAGACGCTGCGACGGCGAGATCACCAGCGCTTCCAGCGGCCGCAGCGGCGTGTCGGCCAGCGCGCTGTCGGGCAGCAGCGCCAGCGTGCGGTTGATGCGCTTCAAACGTTCCACATCCACCGCCAGCGCGTCGAGGAAGATGCTCGACATCGCATGGCCGGCAATCTGCGCCAGGTTCGGGTAGCCGCCCACCTGCACCGTTCGGCCGGGCGGTTCCTGCGTGCGGCCCACGCCGACGATGAACAGCCGCTGTGCGCCCAGGTGCACCGCAGGCGAGAGCGGTGCCGTCTGGCGCATCGAACCATCGCCGAACCAGCCGCCTTCGCTGGCGCTGTCGATGCGCGTGGCCGGGAAGACGAAGGGAATCGCCGACGAGGCCAGCAGGTGCTCGTGCGTCAGCTGGCTTTGCACGGCCACACGCTGCGAACGTTCCCAGGGCGTGATCGGCCGCGCCGAGTCGTAGAAGGTGTAGTGCTCGCCGCTGCTGTAGCTGGAAGCGGTGACGGCCAGCGCATGCAGGTGGCCTTGCTGCAGCATCAGAGGCAGGCGCTGCAGCGGCACCAGCTGTTGCAGCAGGTCGGCAAGCGGGCGGTTGTCGAGCAAAGACCTGGGGCGCGCGCGCCGCCAGCGCGCGATGACCCAGCCGATGGAGACCATCGTGAGCCACTGCGCGCCGGTGCGTATCACCCCCAGCGAGTCGGCGCGGTAGACCTGATCGGCGTGGAAGTTCTCCCACACCTGGGCCACCTCCTCGACAGCGGCCTCGAACCGGTCGGCCTGACAGGCCAGCGCCGCCGCGTTGAGAGCGCCGGCCGAGGTGCCGCAGATCACGCCGAAGGGGTTGTGCAGGCGCGCCAAAGGACCCAGCGCGTCACGCCGGATGCGTACCAGCGCGCGCAGCACGCCGACCTGGTAGGCCGCTCGGGCACCACCCCCGCTCAGTACAAGGGCGGTCAGCGGCGTTTCATGCATGCCCCGACTCTAGCTTCGGGGAGCTCACTGCCGGGTCAGTCTCGACCCTTGCCGCCGCCTTTGCCGTGATCCTTGCCGTGGTCCTTGCCGTTGCCCTTGCCACCACCGCGGTCGTCCTTGTCGTCATAGCCGCGGTCGCCGCGGCGGACCTTCTGGTCGTACCAGTCGTGACGCACGAAGTAGACCGGCACGCCGCAGGCACCGTACTCGCGACAGTGCTTCTTCCAGTTCTTGCGGTGGCCAGGCGGCACCCACAGGTAAACCGGCTCGGGCTGGCGCACCACGCGCACTGGGCGCTCGATGTAGATGGGCTGGGCCACGATCACCTGGGGTTGCGGGAAGCGGCCGATGTCAATGCGACCGTATACCCCCGGCTGGCTGATGCCGATGGACACGCCGACATCGACGTCCGCCGCCTGCGCTGGTGCCATCACAGGCAGCAGCGCGGCCAGCGCAAGGGTGAAAAGTAGTTTGGTCATGGAAGGACTCCTGGAACGGCCCGATAGACAGGCTTGAGCCCTTGTAACGCAGCCGGGCCCCCGCGGGATGTCAGCGCAGAGGCCTTCTTTCATTCGTACACAACTGTCGCCACACCGCCGTACGCCAGGCTGCGCCAGCGGCCCAAGGCCTCATCGCAAGGCCAGAAGCGCGCCTCGTCGCCCAGGTCGATCTCGGCTGAAATGCCCGCGCGCTGCAACTGCAGCCGTATCGGCAGGCCCTGCAGCAACGGCCCGTGCTCGCTGTCTTCGCGGCGCGCCGGCCACAGGCGCAGAACCTCCGCCACGGGCGGTGCACCGCCACCGTTCAGCTGCACGGCCAGATGGCGACCGAAGCGCGCCCGCGCCGCCGGCAGGTCCCACACCTGCGTCACGTTCAGGCGCACGCCGCCGCCAAAGCGGTCGGGCTGCAGCTTGCCCTGCACCACCAGCAACGTGTCTTCGGCCATCAGGTCACGGCGCTCGGCGAAAAGCTCGTCAGGTGCCACGGCTTCCACGGCCTCGCTGCCGTCGTCCAGCTTGAAGATGACCACCTTGCCGCGCATGCTGCTGACCGAACGCGGGTCGCTCACGATGCCGGCCAACAGCTGCACTTCTCTGGAATCGGGGCGGTTGCCGGTCATCTCTGCGATGTCGCGGCGAACGATGCGGCGCACCTCGTCCTTCCAGGCGTCGAAAAGGTGGCCCGACAGATAGAAACCGAGCGCCGTCTTCTCCTGCACCAGACGCTCGCGGATGTCCCAGCCCGCGACCTGCACCAGCGCGGGTTCCTGCGTGCTGCTGCCGTGGCTGTCGCCCATGTCGAACAGGCCCACCTGCAGCGCGTTCGCGTCTTGCGCATCGGCCCATTCCAACGCCAGGCCCACGCTGGCCAGCAGGCTGGCACGGTCGGCATGCAGCAGGTCGAAGGCGCCGGCCTTCACGAGCGCTTCCACGGCGCGTTTGTTGACGGCCTTGCGATCGACGCGCGCGCAGAAGTCGAAGAGGCTGCGGAAGGGCCCGCCGCCGGCGCCGGCGTGGCTGCCCAGGCCTTCACGCGCAGCGACGATGGCCTCGATGGCGCCCTGCCCCGTGCCCTTCACCGCGCCCAGGCCGTAGCGAATGGTCCTGTCGTCGACGGGCTCGAAGCGTTGTGTGCCGCGGTTGATGTCGGGCGGCTGAAAGCTCAGGCCGAAGGGTTTGGCGTCGGCCAGCAACACCTTCAGCTTGTCGGTGTTGTCGGCTTCGATGCTCATGTTGGCGGCATAAAACTCCGCCGTGCAATGCACCTTGATCCAGGCCGTGTGGTAAGCCAGCAATGAGTAGGCTGCGGCATGGCTCTTGTTGAAGCCGTAGCCGGCAAACTTCTCCATCAGGTCGAAGACCTCGTCGGCCTTCTCTGAGCCGATGCCCTTCCCGGCCGCGCCGTCGCGGAAGATGCCGCGCTGCCTGGCCATCTCTTCGGCATTCTTCTTGCCCATGGCTTTGCGCAGGATGTCGGCGCTGCCCAGGCTGTAGCCGGCCATCACCTGCGCTGCCAGCATCACCTGCTCTTGGTAGACGAAGATGCCATAGGTCTCGTCCAGCACCGGCGCCAGCAAGGGGTGCGGATAGGCGATGGCTTCCTTGCCGTTCTTGCGCGCGCAGAAGCTCGGAATGTTCTCCATCGGCCCTGGCCGGAACATGGCGTTCAAAGCGATCAGGTCTTCCAGGCGGCTCGGCCTGGCTTCGCGCAACATGCCCTGCATGCCGCGGCTTTCGAACTGGAACACGGCTTCGGTCAGGCCGTCGGTGAACAACTTGTAGACCCGCGCGTCGTTCAGCGGCAGCTTGTCGTAGTCGAAGTCCGCCAGCTTGGGCCGGCGCTTTCGGATGGTGGTCTTGGCCAGCTCCAGGATGGTCAGCGTGGCCAGGCCCAGGAAGTCGAACTTCACCAGGCCGATGGCTTCGACGTCGTCCTTGTCGAACTGGCTCACCGCGCTGTCGCTGCCGGGCTGCTGGTACAGCGGGCAGAAGTCGGTGATCTTGCCCGGCGCAATCAGCACGCCGCCGGCGTGCGTGCCGACGTTGCGCACGAGCCCTTCCACGCGAATGGCCAGGCCCAGCAGCTCGGCCACCTCTTCCTCGGCCTTCTCGCGCTGCTCGAGCTCGGGCACTTCCTCGCGAACGTAGATGACGCCGCTGTCCCGGTCTTGCGGGTCGGCCGGCACCGGCGCCAGCGTGTAGGTCTTGCCCGGCAGCCCTGGCACCAGCTTGGCGACGCTGTCGACATGCCCGTAGCCCATGCCCAGCACGCGCCCCACGTCGCGCAGCGCGGCCTTGCTGGCCATGGTGCCGAAGGTGGCGATCTGGCTCACGGCCTCGCGGCCGTACTTGTCTTTCACGTACTCGATGACGCGGTCGCGGTTGCCTTGGCAGAAGTCGATGTCGAAGTCGGGCATCGACACCCGCTCCGGGTTCAGGAAGCGCTCGAAAAGCAACTGGTAATACAGCGGGTCGAGGTCGGTGATGAATAGCGCATAGGCTACCAGCGAACCCGCGCCCGAACCCCGCCCCGGGCCGACCGGGCAGCCGTTTTCCTTGGCCCAGACGATGAAGTCGGAAACGATGAGGAAGTAGCCCGGGAAGCCCATCTTGATGATGGTGTTCAACTCGAATTCCAGACGCTCGACATAGCGCGGCCGTTCCTTCTCGCGCCGGGCCTCGTCGGGGAAAAGCGTGGCCAGCCGCCGTTCCAGGCCGTCGTTCGACAGCTCGCGGAAATAGGCGTCGATGGGCATGCGCTCGCCCGGCGCACCGCCTGTCACCAGCGGCGTCGGAAAGTCGGGCAACTGAGGCTTGCCCAGCACCAGCGTCAGGTGGCAGCGGCGCGCGATTTCCAGCGTGTTCTGCACCGCCGAGGGCAGGTCGGCGAACAGCACCTGCATCTGGGCCTGGGTCTTGAAGTGCTGGTCGCGCGTGAAGCGTTTGCTGCGGCGCGGGTTGGCCAGCGTTTCGCCCTCGGCGATGCACACGCGCGCCTCGTGTGCTTCGAAGTCATCGGCCTGCAGAAACTGCACCGGGTGCGTGGCCACCAGCGGCAGCTGCAGCTGTGCCGCCAGCACGGCGGCGGCGCGCACATGAGCCTCGTTCGTGGGCAGGCCGGCGCGCTGCACTTCCAGGTAGAACCGCCCGGGGAACAGGCCTGCCAGCCGCTGCGCCACCGCCGTGGCCCTTTCGGTGTCGCCGGCAAGCAAGGCCATGCCCACGGCGCCCAGGTCGGCACCGCTCAGCACGATCAGGCCGTCACCCAGCGTTTCCAGCCATTCCCACTTGATCCAGGCTTGCGCGCGCTGCGCATTCGTGACCCAGGCGCGCGCGAGCAGCTCGCTGATATTCAGGTAGCCCTGCCTGTTCTGCGCCAGCAGCAGCAGGCGGCTGGCCTGTTTTTCACCGCCGCTGATGCTGGCGTGCGGCTCCATCAGCACGTCAGCGCCGATGATGGGCTGCACGCCCTTGCCGCGGCAGGCGCTGTAGAACTTGATGGCGCCGAAGAGGTTGTTCAGGTCGGT
>JBBSCV010000237.1:0-6613 GCA_038249925.1 Burkholderiales bacterium | reverse complement strand
TTCGCCGACAAGCTGCTGCAGGCGGGTTTCCGCCTGGCCACGCGTGCCGGCATCTCGATCGCCATCGACGACATGCTGGTGCCGAAGGAAAAGCCGGGCTTGATCGAGCGCGCCGAAAAGGAAGTCAAGGAAATCGAGCAGCAGTACGTCTCGGGTCTGGTGACAGCCGGCGAGCGCTACAACAAGGTGGTGGACATCTGGGGCAAGACCGGCGACGAAGTCGGCAAGGTCATGATGAGCCAGCTGTCCAAGGAGAAGGTCAAGGACCGCCATGGCAACGAGGTGGCGCAGGAGTCCTTCAACTCCATCTACATGATGGCCGACTCGGGCGCGCGCGGCTCTGCAGCGCAGATTCGCCAGCTGGCCGGCATGCGCGGCCTGATGGCAAAGCCTGACGGCAGCATCATCGAAACGCCCATCACGGCCAACTTCCGTGAGGGGTTGAACGTGTTGCAGTACTTCATCTCCACCCACGGCGCCCGCAAGGGCCTGGCTGACACGGCGCTGAAGACCGCGAACTCGGGCTACTTGACGCGCCGCCTGGTGGACGTGACGCAAGACCTGGTGGTGACGGAAGTCGACTGCGGCACGCAAAACGGCATGAACCGCCGTGCGCTGGTCGAAGGCGGTGAAGTCATCGAAAGCCTGCGCGACCGCATCCTGGGCCGCGTGACGGCCACTGAAGTGCTGAACCCGGAGTCGCAGGAACTGATGCTGCCGGCCGGCACGATGCTGGACGAAGACCTGCTGGACGTTCTGGAAGCCGCCGGCGTGGACGAGGTGAAGGTGCGTACGGCACTGACCTGCGACACGCGCTTCGGCATCTGCGCCAAGTGCTACGGCCGCGACCTGGGCCGCGGTGGCCTGGTCAACGTGGGCGAGGCCATCGGCGTGATTGCTGCGCAGTCGATCGGTGAACCCGGCACGCAGCTGACGATGCGCACCTTCCACATCGGTGGTGCGGCATCGCGTGCGGCGGTCGCTTCCAGTGTCGACGCCAAGAGCGAAGGCATCATCGGCTTCAACGCCACGATGCGCTACGTGACCAACGCCAAGGGCGCCCTGGTCGTGATCTCTCGCTCTGGAGAAATCATCATCAGCGACCCGCACGGGCGTGAGCGCGAACGTCACAAGCTGCCTTACGGCGCGACCCTGGACATCAAGCCCGACCAGCACGTGAAGGCTGGCACTGTGCTGGCCAACTGGGACCCGCTGACCCGACCCATCATCACTGAATTCGCTGGCAAGGCGCGCTTCGAGAACGTCGAAGAGGGCCAGACAGTGGCCAAGCAGCTGGACGAGGTCACCGGCTTGTCGACGCTGGTGGTCATCGACCCGAAGCGCCGGGGTGCCGCCAAGGTGGTGCGCCCGCAGGTCAAGCTGCTGGACGCCAGCGGCGTCGAGGTGAAGATTCCGGGCACGGACCACGCAGTGACGATCGGCTTCCCGGTCGGTGCATTGATCCAGATTCGCGATGGCCAGGACCTTGGGCCCGGTGAAGTGCTGGCGCGCATTCCGATGGAAGGCCAGAAGACGCGCGACATCACCGGCGGCTTGCCGCGGGTGGCCGAGCTCTTCGAGGCGCGTTCGCCGAAGGACGTCGGCATCCTCGCCGAGATCACCGGCACCATCAGCTTCGGCAAGGAGACCAAGGGCAAGAACCGCCTGCAGATCACCGCACCCGAAGGCACGGTGCACGAAGAGCTGGTGGCCAAGGAGAAGAACATCCTGGTGCACGAAGGCCAGGTGGTCAACCGAGGCGAACTGGTGGTCGACGGCAGCGCCGACCCGCAGGACATCCTGCGTCTGCTGGGCATCGAGGAACTGGCGCGCTACATCGTCGACGAGGTGCAGGACGTCTACCGTCTGCAGGGCGTGAAGATCAACGACAAGCACATCGAGGTGATCGTTCGCCAGATGCTGCGCCGCGTGCAGATCACGAACTCGGGCGACTCTTCCTACATCAACGGCGAGCAGGTGGAGCGCAGCGAACTGCTGAACACCAACGAGCGCTTGCGTGGTGAAGGCAAGGTGCCGGCGACGCACGCCGACGTGCTGCTGGGCATCACCAAGGCCAGCTTGTCGACAGACAGCTTCATCTCTGCGGCCTCCTTCCAGGAAACGACCCGCGTGCTCACCGAGGCTGCCATCATGGGCAAGCGCGACGAGTTGCGTGGCTTGAAGGAAAACGTCATCGTCGGCAGATTGATTCCCGCAGGCACCGGCATGGCGTTCCACGAAGCCCGCAAGGCCAAGGAGGCGATGGACGAGAGCGAGCGCCGCGCCATCGCACTGCAGGAAGCCGAGGAACTGGCGGCTGTGCAGATGGCCAATGTCGACGCGGCCACCGCTGCGGCTTCAGGCGACAGCGCCGACTAAGGCGCAGCGCCCGCCGGATCGTCCGGCGCTGGCACAGGAGGGCGGCTTTCGAGCCGCCCTTTTTCACGAGCGTCAGAGCGGCGAGGCAAGCCCGGACCAGCTTTTCGGCGTCACGATCATCAACCCGAGCGGACGCGCACGCCGCGCCAGGCGCAGCAGGGCCCGATCGTGGGTCAGCAACCATCTGGCGCGCTGCGCTAACGCCAAGTCCAGGAAGACCTGGTCATCGGGATCGCTGCAGCGCATGTTTTGTGGCGACGAAGAGGGCTCCGGCAGCAGGCAGGCGTGACGATCAAAGGTAGCTAGCACGTACTCACTGTCAGGCAGCCACTTTGCCAGCGTACGGTTCGCCAGAGTGCGCGCCAGCTCAGCGCGTATCGCAGCACAGGCCAGCCACCGCAGCGTGCCGACCTGCAGTGCGGCAACCACTGGGGCCATGCTGGCGTCTTTGAAGACCAGCCAGTCGAGCACGATGTTGGTATCCAGCACCACAGTGGGTGCGGGCGAAGGCGGCAGATCAAACAGAACGAACCCCTGACTTGCCGCTGAGGGCGGAGCGCAATATACTAGAAGGCTTTTCGGCAGACTTTGCCGCGCTTACGCTTTGGGGTTAGTCCCTGAGGATTGGCTTCAGACGAACCAGTCCGAGGCTTGCGCGCCGGGCCTGCGCGCCGGGCCCCACTTGCGAATTTGTGCCACCCAACACTGGGCGGCGCGCGCATCTGAAGCCCGCGCTCCACCGAAGGGGTGCCGAGAAATACACGCGTCAGCTTCAAACGGGAACAAGCTACACATGCCAACCATCAACCAGCTCGTGCGCCACGGCCGTGAGGTCGAAGTCACGAAATCGAAGTCGCCTGCGATGCAAAACAGCCCGCAGCGCCGGGGCGTTTGCACACGCGTCTACACCACCACGCCCAAGAAGCCGAACTCGGCCCTGCGGAAAGTTGCCAAGGTGCGCCTGACCAACGGTTTCGAGATCATCAGCTACATCGGCGGTGAAGGCCACAACCTGCAAGAGCACAGCGTCGTGCTCGTGCGCGGTGGCCGTGTCAAGGACCTGCCAGGCGTGCGCTACCACATCGTGCGCGGCTCGCTCGACCTGCAGGGCGTGAAGGATCGCAAGCAGTCGCGCTCCAAGTACGGCGCCAAGCGTCCCAAGAAGACCTGAAGGCTGGCAGGCCCGCGAGGGCCTGTTCTGGCCGAACCATTGCGGTCGGTTCTGCAAAGAGCCGCCGAGTAAGTGAAAGGCCTTGATGGCTTTTCGCGGCGGGTGCCGACAGGCGCGCGCCAACTGAAATCAACGAAGGAAGACTCTCATGCCACGTCGCCGCGAAGTACCCAAACGCGAGATCCTGCCCGACCCGAAATACGGTTCCATCGATCTGTCCAAGTTCATGAACGTCATCATGGAATCGGGCAAGAAGGCCGTTGCCGAGCGCATCATTTATGGCGCGCTGGAGCAGGTCGAAACCAAGGCTCAGAAAGATCCGCTTGAAATCTTCATGCTCGCCATGAACAACATCAAGCCGATGGTCGAAGTGAAGTCCCGCCGCGTCGGCGGTGCGAACTACCAGGTTCCCGTGGAAGTTCGCCCCGTGCGCCGGCAGGCCTTGGCCATGCGCTGGTTGAAGGAAAGCGCACGCAAGCGTGGCGAGAAGAGCATGGCCGCACGCCTGGCCAACGAATTGCTGGAAGCCAGCGAAGGCCGCGGCGGTGCGATGAAGAAGCGCGACGAAGTGCACCGCATGGCCGAAGCGAACAAGGCGTTCTCGCACTTCCGCTTCTAAACCGACAGACATTCGTCTTCTGGCCGCCTTATCGGGTTTTCACTGACCCGCAGGCGGCCCCTGCATTTGGAGATTCACCATGGCCCGCAAGACCCCCATCGAGCGCTACCGCAACATCGGTATCAGCGCCCACATCGATGCCGGCAAGACCACCACCACCGAGCGCATCCTGTTCTATACGGGTGTGAATCACAAGATCGGTGAAGTGCACGATGGCGCGGCCACGATGGACTGGATGGAGCAAGAGCAAGAGCGTGGTATCACGATCACCTCGGCGGCGACCACCTGCTTCTGGAAGGGCATGGACCTTTCCTACCCCGAGCACCGCCTGAACATCATCGACACCCCGGGGCACGTCGACTTCACCATCGAGGTGGAGCGTTCGATGCGCGTGCTGGACGGTGCCTGCATGGTGTACTGCGCTGTCGGCGGCGTGCAGCCGCAGTCGGAAACCGTCTGGCGCCAGGCCAACAAGTACAAGGTGCCGCGCCTCGCCTTCGTCAACAAGATGGACCGCACGGGTGCGAACTTCTTCAAGGTCTATGACCAGATGAAGGCGCGCCTGAAGGCGAACCCGGTGCCCATCGTGGTGCCTATCGGTGCGGAAGAGAACTTCACTGGCGTGATCGACCTCATCAAGATGAAGGCGATCATCTGGGACGAGGCCTCCCAGGGCATGAAGTTCGAGTTCATGGAGATTCCTGACGACCTGCTCGCTGACGCGAAGAAGTGGCGCGAGAACATGGTCGAAGCCGCTGCGGAGGCCAGCGAAGAGTTGATGAACAAGTATCTGGAATCGGGCGAGTTGACCGAGGCCGAGATCATGGCCGGCATCCGCTCGCGCACGATTGCCGCGGAAATCCAGCCGATGTTCTGTGGCAGCGCCTTCAAGAACAAGGGCGTTCAGCGCATGCTCGACGGCGTCATCGACTTCATGCCTTCGCCGGCCGACATTCCGCCAGTGCCGGGCACCGACGATGACGACAAGCCGGTGTCGCGCGCCCGTACCGACGAAGCGAAGTTCTCGGCACTCGCCTTCAAGCTGATGACCGACCCGTATGTCGGCCAGCTGACTTTCGTGCGTGTGTACTCGGGCGTGCTGAAGAGCGGCGACTCGGTCTTTAACCCGACCCGCGGCAAGAAAGAACGCATCGGCCGCATCTTGCAGATGCACGCCAACCAGCGCGAAGAGATCAAGGAAATTCTGGCCGGCGACATTGCTGCTTGCGTGGGACTGAAAGACGTCACCACCGGCGAAACGCTGTGCGACCCGGACAGCATCATCACGCTGGAAAGGATGATTTTCCCAGAGCCGGTGATCAGCCAGGCCGTCGAGCCCAAGACCAAGGCCGATCAGGAAAGAATGGGCATCGCCCTGGGCCGCTTGGCTGCCGAAGACCCGTCGTTTCGGATGCGTACCGATGAGGAGTCGGGTCAGACCATCATTTCCGGCATGGGCGAGCTGCACCTGGAAATCATCGTCGACCGCATGAAGCGCGAATTCGGCGTGGAAGCCAATGTCGGCAAGCCGCAGGTGGCTTACCGCGAGACCATCCGCAAGGTGGTGAGCGATGTCGAGGGCAAGTTCGTGCGCCAGTCGGGCGGCAAGGGCCAGTACGGCCACGTGGTGTTGAAGATCGAGCCGCAAGAGCCGGGCAAGGGCTTCGAGTTCGTCGACGCCATCAAGGGCGGCGTCGTGCCACGTGAATTCATTCCCGCCGTCAGGAAGGGCATCGAGGACACCCTGCCCAGTGGCGTGCTGGCAGGCTACCCGGTGGTCGACGTGAAGGTGTCGCTGACCTTCGGTTCGTACCACGAGGTCGACTCGAACGAAAACGCGTTCAAGATGGCCGCGTCTATCGGTTTCAAGGACGGTTGCCGCAAGGCGAGCCCCGTGATCCTGGAGCCGATGATGGCGGTGGAAGTGGAAACACCAGAAGACTACGCCGGTGGCGTGATGGGCGACTTGTCCAGCCGCCGCGGCCTGGTCCAGGGCATGGACGACATGCCCGGTGGCGGCAAGGTCATCAAGGCCGAAGTGCCGCTGTCGGAAATGTTCGGCTACAGCACGACGCTGCGCTCGATGAGCCAGGGCCGTGCGACGTACACGATGGAGTTCAAGCACTACGCCGAAGCTCCGAAGAACGTTGCCGACGCCATCATCACCGCGCGCGGCAAGTAACCGCAGCGGGCAAATATCAAGCTGGTCTTCGAGGAGCCGGCGCCTGCTGCCAGTGGCAGGCGAACCACCGGGCCCTCGGAAACCTAAAACCAAAACACTGGCACTGCTCTTTTCCGGAGATTGAAAAATGGCAAAAGGTAAATTCGAACGCACCAAGCCCCACGTGAACGTGGGCACCATTGGTCACGTTGACCATGGCAAGACGACGCTGACGGCGGCGATCACGACGATTCTGGCGAAGAAGTTCGGTGGCGAGGCCAAG